>NZ_CADEAU010000268.1 GCF_902825405.1 Micromonospora maritima
GTGGTCGGCCTGCGGCTGCGACGGGACGGCGGCCCGCCGCCCGGGCGGCCGTGCGGGGTGCGCAACCACCGCGCCGGGCGGCGTCGGATCTGGTGAGCCTCAGCCGAGCAGCCGCTCGATCTCGGCCAGGTCCTCGCCGGCCAGGTCGAGGTCGTCCAGCGCGGCGACGTTGCCCTCCAACTGGGCGACGCTGCTCGCGCCGATGATGAGGCTGGTCATCCGCGGGTCGCGCAGCGCCCACGCCAGCGCGAGCTGGGCCAGGGTCCGGCCCCGCCGCTCGGCCACTGCGGCGAGCCCGCGGACGGTCGCCATCCGCGCCTCGTCCAGGTCGCTCTCGTTGAGGAAGACGCTCGTCCGCACGCGCGAGTCGGCCGGGATGCCGCCCAGGTAGCGGTCGGTGAGCAGACCCTGGGCCAGCGGGCTGAAGGCGATGCAGCCCGCGCCCACCCGCTCCAAGGTGTCGAGCAGGCCGTCGGACTCGGTCCACCGGTTGAGCATCGAGTACGACGGCTGGTTGATCAGCAGCGGCGTGCCCAGGTCGCGGAGGATCTCGGCGGCCCGGGCGGTCTGCGCCGAGTCGTAGTTGGAGATGCCGACGTAGAGCGCCTTGCCGGACCGGACGACGGCGTCCAGCGCGCCCATCGTCTCCTCCAGCGGGGTGTCCGGGTCGAACCGGTGCGAGTAGAAGATGTCGACGTGGTCGAGGCCCATCCGGCGCAGCGACTGGTCCAGGGACGAGATCAGGTACTTGCGGGAGCCCCACTCGCCGTACGGGCCGGGCCACATCAGATAGCCGGCCTTGGTGGAGACGACGAGCTCGTCCCGGTAGGGCTTCAGGTCGGTGGCGAGCAGCCGACCGAAGTTCTCCTCCGCCGACCCCGGGGGCGGACCGTAGTTGTTGGCCAGGTCGAAGTGGGTGATGCCGAGGTCGAACGCGCGACGGACGATGTCGCGCTGTCGCTCGAAGGGCCGGTCCGGCCCGAAGTTGTGCCACAGGCCGAGGGAGATGACGGGCAGCCGGAGCCCACTGCGGCCGCTGCGCCGGTAGCGCATCGAGTCGTATCGGTCGTCGCTGGCGAGGTAGGTCACCTGATCATTCTGCCGCCACCGGCGAACAGGCGTGCGGTCACGGCCGCACGGGTAGCGTCGGATCCATGCGTTTCGTGCGGCTCGACACCCCCAAGCCCATCTCGAAGATCGGCCTCGGCACGTGGCAGTTCGGCTCCCGCGAGTGGGGATACGGCCCCGAGTACGAGCGCCGGGCGGCCGAGATCGTACGTCGGGCGCTCGACCTCGGCGTCACCCTCTTCGACACCGCCGAGATCTACGGCTTCGGCCGCAGCGAGCGCATCCTCGGCGCGGCGCTCCGCGACGACCGGGCGAAGGTCGTGGTGGCCAGCAAGATCTTTCCGCTGCTCCCGGTCGCGCCGGTGGTGCAGCAGCGGGCGGTCGCCTCCGCCGCCCGGCTCGGCGTCGACGGCATCGACCTCTACCAGGTGCACCAGCCCAACCCGGTGGTCGCCGACACCACCATCATGCGCGGCATGCGCACCCTCCAGGACGTCGGCCTGGTCGGCGAGGTCGGCGTCAGCAACTACGACCTGCGCCGGTGGCGGTTCGCCGAGGCCGCGCTGGGCCGCCGGGTGCTGAGCAACCAGGTCCGCTACAGCATGATCGACCGCGGCCCCGAGGAGGACCTGATCCCGTACGCGGAGCAGGCCGGCCGGATCGTCATCGCGTACAGCCCGCTGGCCCAGGGCTTCCTCTCCGGCCGCTACGACGCCACCAACCCGCCGGCCGGGGCGGTGCGCCGGGCCAACCCGTACTTCCTGCCGGAGAACCTGGAACGCGGCACCGAGCTGATCGCCACGCTGCGCGAGGTGGCCGACGCGCACGACGCCACACCGAGCCAGATCGCACTGGCGTACGTGCTGCGGCACCCGAACGTGGTGGCCATCCCCGGCGCGTCCGGAGTGGAGCAGATGGAACGCAACGCGGCCGCCGCCGAGATCGACCTGACCGACGACGAGTACGCCGCGCTGGTCGCCGCCGCGCGCGCGTTCCGCCCGGTCACCGGCCTGGCCGCCGTACCGAAGATGATCCGCGCCCGACTGGGGAAGTGACCGCATGGACGACATCACCGCACTGATCCTGGACGACCACGCCGCCTTCCGGCGCGGCTTCGCCCGGCTCGACGACGCCCGCGACCCGGCCGAGATGCTGGCGATCTGGGAGGCGCTCGCCCTGCACCTGGACGTCCACGCGGAGGCCGAGGAGGCGATCCTCTACCCGCACCTGGTCAAGCACGGCGACGACGGCGAGGACGAGACCGCCGACGCCATCGGCGACCACAACAAGATCCGCGACGCGATCGCCGAGTCGAAGCGGCACGAGGTCGGCTCGGACGCCTGGTGGGCGGCGGTGGGCACGGCCCGCAGGGAGAACAGCGAGCACCTGGCCGAGGAGGAGGACGAGGCGCTGCCCGACTTCCGGCGGCACGCGAGCGTGGAGCTGCGCGCCGAGCTGGGGGCGCGGTGGCTCACCTTCCACGGCGAGCACAAGAACGGCCGGAACCTGCGGTTCCGCGACAAGGACCCGGAGGGATACGTCCGCGACCACCGCTGAGCACCGGATCTCCCCGGCGCGGGGGAGTCGCGCGACGGCCGGCGGCGGGACAATGACCGGATGACGGTCCGGGGTGTCCTCGCGCCGCTGGTGCGTGGCAGCACCTGGCGTCGTGCCGTGTTCCTGCTGCTCGGCGGCGTGCTCGCGCTGCCGTACGCGCTGCTGGCGGTGGCGTTCGCGCAACTGCTGACCAGCACCGGGGTGCCGCGTCCGCTCGGCGTCGGGCTGCTGCTCGTGGGCGCCGGGCTGGCGGTGGTGCCGGTGCTCCTGGCCGGCAGCCGGGCCCTGGAGATCGCCGCCGCCCGGGCGTTGCTCGCGGTCGACCTGCCGGAGCCCGCGCCCGGCCATCGGATCGACCGGGAGACCCGGCTGCGCGCCGCGCTCTGGATCGCGCTGCACCTGGCCACCGGCGCGACGGTGCTGTTCGCCGCGATCAGCGCGTTCCCGATGGCGCTGGTCTTCGTCGCCGGTCTGGCCGGGTTCGACGTCGGCGCGGTGTCCGACGAGCGGCTCGGCCCGTTCGACCCGGCCCGCCCGGTGACCGCCGGCCTGGCCGGCGTAGCCGTGCTGGTCGCGCTCGGCTACGCGGTGGCCGGGCTGGGCGCGCTCGCCGCCTCGATGGCCCCGGTGCTGCTCGGTCCGGCCCAGGCCGAACGGATCGCCGCGCTGGAGGCCCGCGCGGTCCGGCTGGCCGAACGCAACCGCCTGGCCCGGGAGCTGCACGACTCGGTCGGGCACGCGCTGACCGTGGCGACGCTCCAGGCCGGCGCCGCCCGGGAACTGCTCGACACCGACCCCGAGTTCACCAGGCGGGCGCTGCGTGCCATCGAGGAGACCAGCCGGCGGGCCATGGACGACCTCGACCACGTGCTCGGGCTGCTCCGGGAGACCGACGCGGGGCCGGCGTCCACGCCGAACGCCCCGCAACCCACGCTCGTCGGGCTGGACCGGCTGGTCGCCGCCGCCCGGGCCGCCGGGCTGGCCGTCGAGGCCCGGGTCGACGGACCGGTGGACGCCCTGCCCGCCGTGGTGTCCCGCGAGGGCTACCGGATCGTCCAGGAGGGGCTGACCAACGCGGCCCGGCACGGCCGGGGACCGGTCACGCTGCGGGTCGCCGTACCCCCGCAGGGGTTGGAGATCGAGCTGGTCAACGCCGTGCGCGGCACCACCGGGCCGACCGGCGGCGGCGGGCGCGGGCTGGACGGCATGCGGGAGCGGGTGCTGCTGCTCGGCGGGCACCTCGACGCCGGCCCGCGCGGCGACCGCTGGCGGGTCCGGGCCACCCTGCCCGCGCCGAGGGAGGAGCCCGGATGACCATCGACGTGCTGGTCGTCGACGACGACGAGCTGATCCGGGTCGGCCTGCGGGCCATCGTGGACGCCCAACCGGACCTGCGCGTCGTCGGCGAGGCGGCGGACGGGGCCGAGGTGCCGCCGCTGGTGGCGAAGCTGCGGCCGGCAGTGGTGCTGATGGACGTGCGGATGCCGGCCATCGACGGCATCCAGGCCACCCGCCGGCTGCTCGCCGCGTCCGCCGACCCGCCCCGGGTCCTGGTGGTCACCACGTTCGCCAACGACGAGTACGTCTACGAGGCGTTGCGCGCCGGGGCGAGCGGCTTCCTGCTCAAACGGGCCCGGCCGGCCGAGGTGGTGGAGGCGATCCGGGTGGTGGCGGCCGGTGAGTCGCTGCTGTTCCCGGCCGCGATCCGGCAGCTCGTCGGCGCGTACGGGCGGCGCGGCGGGGACCGGCTGCGCGCCGCGCGGCTGACCGATCGGGAGGCCGAGGTGCTGCGGCTGATGGCGGCCGGGCTGTCCAACCCGGAGATCGCCGCCCGGCTGGTCGTCGGCGTCGAGACGGTGAAGACACACGTCGGGAACGTGCTGGCCAAACTCGGGGTGCGGGACCGGACCCAGGCGGTCGTCGCCGCCTACGAGTCCGGGTTCGTGGTCCCGACCGGCTGAGTCCCCCGGGCGGGGGAGACGCGTCACTCCGCCACGGGAGGGTTCCGCGGCGCCGGCGGCCGAGGCTCGAACCATGACGACCTCGTTGCTCGTACCGACCCGCCACCGGTCCCGGACCGCGCCGCTCGCCGCCGGCTGGCTCGCGCTCTGGGGCGTACTCGCCCTGATCTCCACCCGCACCGGCGTCGGCTATCCGTTCGGTGCCGGGGACCGCGACAGCGAGGCCAACCTGCTCCGGCTGGTGCCGGCCTCGGCCGGGCCGCCGCTGTTCGCCGCGATGCTGCTCACCGCCGCGGTGGTGGCACTGACGATGAGCGGCCCCGCCGCCCACCCGTCCCGGCCGTTGCGCGTGCTCCTGCTCGGCTACGGCTGGGCCGTCGCGTTCGTCCTGGCCGTGGTGGTGCCGGACACCCGGGTGCTGATCATGCTGGGCTACGCACCGATCCTGCTGCTCGGCGCGCCGTTCGGCTGGCCGCCCGTCGACTACTCCGACGTGTTCACCTGGACGCTGCTCTGCAAGGGCGCCGCGATGGCGGGCGGGGTGCTGCTCGGCCTGGCCGT
The DNA here is from genome assembly GCF_902825405.1 of Micromonospora maritima. Classification (GTDB taxonomy): domain Bacteria; phylum Actinomycetota; class Actinomycetes; order Mycobacteriales; family Micromonosporaceae; genus Micromonospora; species Micromonospora maritima. Next base: position 5,148 of record NZ_CADEAU010000268.1, read on the forward strand.
GCTCGGCTGGCAACGCCGTACCGCGGGGGCCTGCGCCACCTGCGGCCGGGACGGCGCGGACCAGGGCTGGACCACCCCGGCCGCCGCCGCCCGCTGGGGTCGGTGGGCGGCCTGGACCGCCGCCGTCATCCCCACGCTGTACGCGCTGACCCGGTTCGCCTGGGCCGTCGGCGTCCCGCTCGGCATCTCCCGCGAATTCCTGGACGAGATGCACCGGACCGGCCTGGTCTGGGCCGGCGCCGGGCTGGGTGCCTTCGCGGTGGTCGGAGCGGTGCTCACGCTCGGGCTCGTCCGCCCGTGGGGGGAGCGGTTCCCCCGGTGGATGGTCGGCCTGGCCGGTCGCCGGGTGCCGGTGGCGCTCGCCGTGGTCCCCGCCACGCTGGTGGCGCTCTCGGTCACCGCCGGGTCCCTCGGGCTGCTCACCGCGCACCGGTTCTGGGAACTGGTCGGCGGACTGAGCGTGACCACCATGCCGATGCTGCTGTGGCCCCTCTGGGGGATCGCGCTCGGCGCCGCCGCGTACGCGTACCTGCTGCGCCGGCGCGGCGGGTGCCGCCGCTGCGGTCGGGACTGACCGCCGCCGGTGGTCGGTCCCGGTCACGGGGCGGGACCGACCACCGGGCGGTGCGGGAATTCTGAGCTAGCGTGGGTCGGGTGACCGCTCCCAACCAGGTTTCCCCGGTCCCGCCCGCCGAGCTGCCCGGCACGCTCGGCGCGTTGCGCGCGACCGGCCACCAGTACCGCACGGTCAAGCAGGAGATCCGCGACAACCTTCTCGCCCGGATGCGTACCGGCGAGGACCGATTCCCCGGCATCGTGGGCTACGAGGACACGGTGCTGCCCGAGGTCGAGCGGGCGCTGCTCGCCGGCCACGACATGGTGCTGCTCGGCGAACGCGGGCAGGGCAAGACCCGACTCATCCGCGCGCTCGGCGCGCTGCTCGACGAGTGGACCCCGGTGATCCCCGGCTCGGTGCTCAACGAGCACCCGATGCACCCGCTCACCCCGGCGTCCCGCGCGCTCGTCGACTCCGCCGGCGACGACCTGCCGATCGGCTGGCTGCACCGCTCGATGCGCTACGGCGAGAAGCTCGCCACGCCGGACACCAGCGTCGGCGACCTGATCGGCGACGTCGACCCGGTCCGGCTCGCGCAGGGGCGCACCCTGGGCGACCCGGAGACCATCCACTTCGGGCTGGTGCCGCGCACCAACCGGGGTGTCTTCGCCGTCAACGAGCTGCCCGACCTGGCCGAACGGATCCAGGTGGCGCTGCTCAACGTGCTGGAGGAGCGGGACATCCAGGTCCGCGGCTACCAGCTGCGGCTGCCGCTGGACCTGCTGCTGGTGGCCAGCGCCAACCCGGAGGACTACACCAACCGGGGCCGGATCATCACCCCGCTCAAGGACCGCTTCGGCGCCGAGATCCGCACCCACTACCCGCTCGACCTGGAGCTGGAGCTGGCGCTCATCCGGCAGGAGGCCGACCTGGTCGCCACCGTGCCGGAGCACGTGCTGGAGGTGCTCGCCCGGTTCGCCCGCGCGGTGCGGGAGTCGCCCTCGGTGGACCCGCGCTCCGGCGTCTCCGCCCGGTTCGCCATCGCCGCCGCGGAGACCGTCGCCGCCGCCGCGCTGCGCCGTTCCGGCCTGCTCGGGGCCACCGCCGACCGGGCCGAGGCGCCCGTCGCGCGGGTCGGCGACGCCGTGTCGGTGACGTCCACGCTGCGCGGGAAGGTGGAGTTCGAGAGCGGTGAGGAGGGGCGCGAGATCGAGGTGCTCGCGCACCTGCTGCGTACCGCCACCGCCGACACGTTCCGGGCCCGGCTGGCCGGGTTGGACCTGTCCGGCTTCACCGCGCTGGTGGCCGAGGGCGAGATGGTCGAGACCGGGGAACTGGTCGCCTCGGCCGAGCTGCTGCGCCAGGTCGGCACCGTGCCGGGGCTGGCCAAGGTGCTGGACCGGCTCGGCCTCGGCGACGCGCCCAGCCCGGAGGAGGCCGCCGCCGGGATCGAGTTCGTCCTCGAAGGGCTGCACCTGACCCGCCGGCTCGGCAAGGACGTCACCGAGTCCGGTCGCACCGTCTACGGCGGCCGGGGCTGACCGTGGCCGGCAACCGGTTCCGGTACGGCCAGTGGCGTGGCGGGCCCGACCCGCTCGCCCCGCCGTACGACGTGCGCGCCGCGGTGGACGCGGTCGGCTCGGACGTGCTCGCCGGCGGCAGCCTG
>NZ_CADEAU010000269.1 GCF_902825405.1 Micromonospora maritima
AGCGCGGCCAGCGTGCGCACCGCGGAGCGGGGCCCGTCGGCGCCGACGACCAGGTCGTACTCCCCGCTGGTGCCGTCGGTGAAGCCGACCGTGACGCGGCCGGGCGACAGCTCGACGGTGCTCACCTCGGCGCCGTGCCGGACGGCGCCGCCGGCGCCGGTGAGCAGCACCCGGTGCAGCTCGGCCCGGGGCAACGCCCGGCACTCTCCCACCCCGGCCCAGAGCGCGTCGAGGTCCACCTCGCACAGCGGCGCGCCGGCGGCGTCGAGGAAGCGCTGCCGGTGGATCACCTGGCCGAGCGGGCGCAGCGGGCCGTCCAGGTCGAGCCGGCGCATCGCCCGGGCCGCGTTGCCGGGCAGGTAGAGGCCGGTGTCGGTGTGCTCGGTGGGCGGCAGCCGCTCGGTGACGTCGGGCCGGAACCCCGCCAGGCGCAGCGCCCGGGCCACAGCGAGGCCGGCGATGCCCGCGCCGACGACGAGGATGCGCAGGGGGGGACCACCCATCGTGGGGTACGCCTCCGGAGGGGATCGGAACGCGTTGGAGGCAAGACATTACTCGCCGCAACCAGGCGGCGAAAGTGCCCGTCGGCCCTGGCCCAGGCACCCGGTCGACGGCTCCCTCCGTCCCACCAGCAGGAATCCCACGCCAACCGGAGGACCGCCCGCCGCCCAACTTAACCGGTCCAGTTGCGCAACTGTTTCAGACATGTAAATGTGTGACGTGAACGTGGGAGCGCTCCCGCTCGTACCACCCCACAGATCCGGCGCCCCCCGCGCCGAACCAAGGAGCATCATGAAGCGTCCACTCAGGGCCATCGCCGCGGCCGGTCTGCTGGCCGCCAGCGCCGTCGTCGCCGTCGCGCTCGGCGGCAACGCCTCCGCCGACACCCAGATCTGCGAGCAGTACGGCTCGACCACGATCGGCGGCAAGTACGTGGTGCAGAACAACCGCTGGGGCACCAGCGCGCAGCAGTGCATCAACGTCACCTCCACCGGGTTCTCGATCACCCGGGCGGACGGCTCCGCGCCGACAAACGGGGCACCGGTCTCCTACCCGTCCATCTTCGTCGGCTGCCACTACACCAACTGTTCGCCGGGCACGAACCTGCCGGTGCAGGTGAAGAACATCGCCAGCGCGCCCGCGAGCATCAGCTACAACTACGTCAGCGGCGCGGTCTACGACGCCGCCTACGACATCTGGCTCGACCCGTCGCCCAAGCGGGACGGGGTCAACCAGATGGAGATCATGATCTGGCTCAACCGGCAGGGCCCGATCCAGCCCATCGGCTCGCCCGTCGGCAACGCCAGCATCGCCGGCCGGACCTGGGAGGTCTGGCGGGGCAGCAACGGCTCCAACAACGTCATCTCGTACGTGGCGCCGTCCGCGGTCCCCAGCTTCAGCTTCGACGCGATGGCGTTCATCAACGACACCCGCAACCGCGGGGCGATCACCAACGACTGGTACCTGACCAGCATCCAGGCCGGCTTCGAGCCGTGGCAGGGCGGCGTCGGGCTGGCCGTCAACTCGTTCTCGCAGAGCGTCAACACCGGCAGCAACCCGCCGCCCACCACCACGCCGCCGACCGGCACGCCGACGACGAACCCGCCGTCCGGCGCGGCCTGCACCGTGACGTACCGGGCGACGAACGTGTGGAACAACGGCTTCACCGCCGAGGTGACCATCAAGAACACCGGTTCCGGCACGATCAACGGCTGGACGCTGAACTACACCCTGCCCTCCGGGCAGAACGTGACGAACGCGTGGAACGCCACCGTGAACCAGAGCGGCTCGGCGGTCACCGCGCGCAACGTCGACTACAACGGCACGCTCGCGCCCGGTGCCTCGACCAACTTCGGCTACCAGGCCACGCTGAACGGCAGCTTCTCCGCGCCGAGCAGCTTCTCCCTCAACGGCGCCACCTGCGCCCGGGGCTGACCACCGCAGCGTGACGGGGCGCGGTCGCACACCGACCGCGCCCCGTCCGCGTACGTGGGGTCAGCCGCCCAGGGCGTCGATGTCGCGCATCTCCTCGGCGGTCAGCGAGAACCCGAACACGTCGGCGTTGGCCCGGATCCGCTCCGGCGTGACCGACTTCGGAATGACCACGGTCTCGTGGTCGATGTGCCAGCGCAGCACCACCTGGGCCGGCGACACGTCGTGCGCCTGCGCGATCCGGACCAGCACCGGGTCGGACAGGTCGCTGGTCTTGAACGGGCTGTAGCCCTCCAACGCCACCCCCCGGTCCCGGTGGGCGGCGTGCGTCTGCCGGTCGTACAGCGACGGGCTCCAGCGGATCTGGTTGACCGCGGGCGTCTCCTCGGTGGCCTGGATCAGCTCGTCGATCTGGCCGATCGAGTAGTTGCTCACCCCGACGGACCGGGCCAGGTCCTCGTCCCGGGCGGCCAGCATCTCCCGCCAGACCGGGATGCTGTCACCGGGCGCGGACGGCGGCCAGTGCACCAGCCACAGGTCGACGTAGTCGGTGTCCAGGGCGGTCAGGCTGGCCTCGATGGTCTCCCGCTCCCGACCCACCCGGTCCGGCGGCAGCTTGGTGGTGATGAAGAGGTCCTCCCGGCGCAGTCCGCTCTCCTTGACCGCGCGCCCCACCTCCTTCTCGTTGCCGTACATCGTCGCCGTGTCGATGTGCCGGTAGCCGGCGTCCAGCGCGGCGAGCACGGCCTGGTAGCCGTCCTCGCCGGTGGCCTGCCAGGTACCGAATCCGAGCAGCGGGATCCGGATGTCGCCGGGGAGTGGGAGGGTGGGCTGGTCGAGGTCCATGTCGTCGGTTCTACCCCTGATCGTCGCCGCCATGCCGGCGCGACGGGCCGGTCTGACGGACAATGCGGGGGTGGCGGACCGGCTGGAGGAGTACCGGCGCAAGCGGGACGCGGCGCGTACCCCGGAGCCGGTGCCCGAGCGGACCCCGCGCCGCGGGCCACCGGCTCGGCGCGCGCCCCGCTTCGTCATCCAGCAGCACCACGCCCGGAGCCTGCACTGGGACCTGCGGCTGGAGCACGACGGCGTGCTGGCCTCCTGGGCGGTGCCGCGCGGCCTGCCCCGCGACCCGGGCCGCAACCACCTCGCCGTGCACACCGAGGACCACCCGATGGAGTACCTGACGTTCGCCGGCGAGATCCCCGCCGGGGAGTACGGCGGCGGGCGGATGAGCGTGCACGACACCGGCACCTACCGCGCGGAGAAGTGGCGCGACGACGAGGTGGTCGTGGTGCTCGACGGCGCACGCACCAAGGGGCGGTACGTGCTGTTCGCCACCGGCGGCCGGGGCCGCGACTGGATGGTCAGGCGCACCGACCCCGCGCCGGCGGGCTGGACGCCGATGCCCGAGCTGGTCCGCCCGATGCGCCCCGCCGAGGGAAAGCGGCTGCCGCGCGACGCCGACGCCTGGGGGTACGAGCTGCGCTGGCCGGGCGTGCGGGCGATGGCGTACGTCTCCGGCGGCCGGCTGCGGCTGCTCGACGGTGCCGACGCGGACGTCACCGGCGCGTACCCCTGGTCGCGGGCCATGGCCGAGGAACTGGCCCCGACCGAGGTGGTGCTGGACGGCGTGCTGGTCCGGATCGACCCGGCCGGCCGGCTCCACCCGCCCACCCGGCGCGACGGCCAGTTCCTCGCCGTCGACCTGCTCTGGCTGGAGGGCGTGACCAGCCTCGACGTGCCGTACGCGCAACGCCGCGACCTGCTCGACGGTCTGGCGCTCGCCGGCCCGCACTGGCAGACTCCGCCCTGGTTCCCGGGAGTCGGCGCGGACGCCCTACGGGCCGCCCGTGAGCAGGGGCTCCCGGGAGTGGTGGCGAAACGCCTCGACTCCCCGTACGAGCCGGGCCGGCGCAGCCGGCACTGGCTGAGCATCGACGCGAGCTGAGGACCACCGTGCACCTGACGCACCTGGAATGCCCGCGCTGCGGCCTGGAGCACCAGGCCGACGAACCGCAGAACCTGTGCGGGTGCGGCTCGCCGCTGCTGGCCCGCTACGACCTGGCCACGGTGGCCGCCACGGTGACCCCGGAGCGGTTCGGGCTGCGCCCGGCCGACCTGTGGCGCTACCGCGAGCTGCTGCCGGTGGCCGACCCGAGGTTCGTCACCACGCTGGGCGAGGGCTGGACGCCGATGTGGCGCGCCCCGGCGTACGGCCACGAGATCGGCATCGCGGATCTGATGGTCAAGGACGAAGGGCTGACCCCGACCGGGTCGTTCAAGGCCCGGGGTGCGGCGGTCGGCGTGAGCCGCGCCCGCGAGCTGGGCGTGGAACGGATCGCCATGCCGACCAACGGCAACGCCGGGGCGGCCTGGGCCACGTACGCGGCGCGGGCCGGGATCGGCGCGACGATCGCCATGCCGCTGGCCGCGCCGACCATCTGCCGGCAGGAGTGCCTCGCCGCCGGGGCGGACCTGCGGCTGGTCGACGGCCTGATCAACGACGCGGGCCGGGAGATCGCCGAGCTGGTCGCCGCGTCGGACGGGCGGATCTTCGACGCCGGCACGCTGCGCGAGCCGTACCGCCTGGAGGGCAAGAAGACCATGGGGTACGAGATCGTCGAGCAGCTCGGCTGGCAGGTGCCCGACGTCATCGTCTACCCGACCGGCGGCGGCGTCGGGCTGATCGGCATCCACAAGGCGTTGCACGAGCTGCGTGAGCTGGGCTGGGTGGAGGACCGGCTGCCCCGGCTGGTGGCGGTGCAGTCCACCGGCTGCGCGCCGATCGTGCGGGCGTTCGCGGCCGGCGAAGCGCGGGCCACCCCGTGGGTGGACGCGCACACCGTGGCGTTCGGCATCACCGTGCCGGCCCCGCTCGGCGACGAGCTGATCCTGACCGCACTGCGGGAGAGCGCCGGCACCGCGATCGCGGTGGACGACGCGGAGATCCTCGCCGACCTGCGGGACTTCGCCGAGCGGGAAGGGCTGCTGCTCTGCCCGGAGGGCGCGGCCTGCCTGACCGCCGCCCGGCACCTGCGGGCCGGTGGCTGGATCCGGCCCGACGAGCGGGTGGTGGTGCTGAACACCGGCGCCGGCATCAAGTACCCGGGCCTGGTGTAAGGAGGGGCCCCTTCCTAACGTCTCCGGTAGAGGCGGGGCCCCCTCTTAACACCTGCACCCGGGGCGTCAGGACGTCGGCGGCTCGTCCTCGCCGGCCTCCTCGGCGGCGTCCGCCTCTTCCTTCGTCTTGTGCACCGCGCCGTCGGCGTGCTCCGGCGGGCCGTAGACGGTGTAGAGCACCAGCGGGTTCGGCCCGGTGTTGACGAAGTTGTGCTTCGTGCCGGCGGGCACGACCACCAGGTCGCCGGAGACGACCTCCTTCTTCTCGCCCGCCACGCGCGCCTCGCCGGTGCCGCTGACGAACGTGAGGATCTGGTCGATGCCCTCGTGGACCTCCTCGCCGATCTCACCGCCCGGCGGGATGGTCATGATGACCAACTGGGTGTGCTCACCGGTCCAGAGCACGCGGCGGAAGTCGGGACTCTTCTCGGCGACGGTCGCGATCGTGAAATGCTCCATGGCCCGCTCATACCCCGTTCGCGCGCCGGCCACGCCGAGACTCGCAGATGGTGGAATTCGCCACCCCGGTCAGGTTTGGATCCCTCCCGGACGGGCATCTGCACCCGACAAGACCGGTGCGGGCTGGGCCGGTCGAGCCAGGTCCCCGCTGACGTACCGCCGTTGGGCTGCGCCGGTGGGAGACGGCCAGAGCGCGGCGACGTTACGACCTCGGTCGTGCGGCGCCGTGCGCTCGTCTGTGGGCCCGCACGCACCCGACCAGCACCAACGCCGCCCCCGCGCATCCGAGGACGTCGGCCCAGATGCCACCCCCGACCCGGGCCTGGTATTCCAGCGGGCTGTAGAAGGTCAGCCCGCCGGTCGCCGGGGCCGGAAACGCCGGTAGCGCCGCCGTCACGCCCAGCACGGCCACCGCGGCCAGACCCAGGCCCGCCGCCACGACGACCGCCGCCGAGCGGTACAGCGCCACCACCGCGGACCCCACCAGCACCAGGTACGGCGGCAGCACGACGTGCAGCGCCGGGGTCGCCAGGTACGGCGGCGTCACGACGTCCCGGACCAGCAGGAGCGCGACGGCGGACGCGAGCAGCGCCACGGTCACCACGGTCCGGCGCCGATCCGGCCTGGTTACCGGCAGCGCGGCCACGGCCACCAGGAGCGCCACGCCGACGAGCGCCCAGAGCAGCCAGGTGCGGGGCGCGACGGGTTCGGTGCGCAACGCCGTCCACCCGAAGCCCGGTCGCTCCCCCACCGGCAGGCTCAGCGCGGCCAGCGCGAACCCGGCGACCGCGAGCGCGCAGCGGGTCCACGGCCCCGGCCCCGCAACGGTCAGGGCGACACCGGCCACGGCGCACCAGGCGAGGGGCTGGGCCACGGGCAGCAGCGGCTCGGCCGCCCAGCTCCCGGCCAGGTGCGCGAGCGCGAGCAGCACGGCGGTCGCGGCGAGCAGGCGGTACGGACGCACCGCGCGATGCTGCCACAACCGGCCGGTGTGCCGCCGACCCGTCAGGCGAGGACGGTCAGGTGGAACGGGCGGTCCGCGTGGCCGCTGGCGGCGTGCGTCTCGACGAAGACCGCGTTGGCGATGCCGGTGCGGGGTGCCACGGTGATGACGCCCTGCGGGGCGAGTCCGCCGCCGGTGGCCGGGCCGACGGTCCCGACGTACGCGGCTCCGGCCACGTCCTGGTCGAAGGCGACCTGGTACATCCCGGCGGCGAGTCGGGTGGCCGAGGTGGCGCCGAGGCCGCGGACCAGGGTTCCGTTCGCGTCGACCACGGCGAACAGCACGCGGGCGCTGGCCGGCAGCCCGGCCGGCGAGCACGAGTTGATCTCGGTGTCGACGCTCGCGATCTCCTGTGTGCTCGGAATGGGCTGGCCGGTCGTTCCCCTCCTCGATCTGGGGCTGGGCATGGTGTTCCTTTCTCCCGTTACGCCGGCGGGAGGCGTTCGTGGTGCTTCCGGACGATCAGCGGTGATCGCCCTCTTCCTCCGAAGCTATGTCGATCCGCCGCCCACCAACCAGCCGCCGGGCTGTCCGATCACGGACAGTCAACGCCTCTGAGCTGGGAAAACGTCAGTCGTCGAGGTCCCGGACCGGGACCCCGTCGCGGCAGCGCAGTCGAAGCTCGTGTTCATCGGAGGCGCCGACGAACCGGATCTCGACATGGTCGTCCGGACCACGGTCGTCGTCCTTCGTCCGGTAGCCGGGCGCTGGGGACCACGTCACCACGCGCACCCCGGCCGCCCCGCACTCGGCCTCCACGCTGCCGCCGGCGGTCACGAACCCGCGCCGCGCGGCGCCCGGGGTGGACGGTCCGGCAGTCGACGGCGCGGTGGTC
>NZ_CADEAU010000270.1 GCF_902825405.1 Micromonospora maritima
GCCGCCCCGGTCGGACCCGGTCAGCGCAGCGGCGCGCCGGCGCGCACCAGCGCGTCCCGCCAGGACCGGGTCCGGAACGCCGCCGCGCCGTTGAGGAACTGGTCGAGCACGCCCGGTCCGTCGCCGGTCGGCGGGGTGTGCCGGGACCAGAAGTCCGCGCACCCGCGCTCCTGGTCCGTGCTGGGCCGCGGCGAGACGTCGGACCCGCGCCCGACCAGGGCGTAGCGGCGCCCGCCGACGTCGAGCAGCAGCGTGCCCAGGCGGGTCAACCGGCCGCCCACCTGGGCGGCGGGCACGGCGAACACCTCCACACCGTGCCGGTCCCGGGCGCGTAGCCAGCCCTGGTCGAGGGTCATCAGCACCGGCACGCACCGCACACCGTTCCAGATGCTGCGACGCCAGTAGACGATGCTCGCGTGGGCCACCCGCGGGTTCACGGCGGCGACTGTACCGGGGGCGGTCCACGGTGGCCGGCGGTGGCTACCCTGCCGGCGTGACCCGACGTTCCTGGCCGCTGGCCGCGTCCACCGCGCTCGGTGTGCTCCTGCTGGCCGCCTGCGGCGGCGCGTTCCGGCTCGCCCGGTCCGCCGACACCGGGGAGCGGGACTGCGCGGCCCGGGTCGCCGCCGAGGAGGCGACGATCCGCACCGACCGGCGCTGGACCGACCAGGACGTGCCCGGCATCGGCGCGTACCCGGAGATCCACTGGCAGGTCGACTACCCGAGCTTCGCCTGCTCCCGCGCCCCCGGCCCGACCGACAGGCGCTACCAGGGCGTGGTGCGGCTCGCGCCGGCCGACGCCCGCGCGCTCGCCACCACGTACGTCTGGACGCCGGGCACCGGCGTGGCGCCCGAGGTCTGGCCCGGCCTCGGCGGATACGTGCCGGACGGCGTGCGCTGGCGGCGCAGCGCCGACCACGACGCCGCCGGCACCGCCGAGGTGTGGTTCGACCTCGAGCGGGCGCTGCTGCTGTTCACCGCCGTCGACACGTGAACGTTTCCCGACCCCGGTGCGTGAGAGCCGGTGGGCATCACCGGCGCCGGCCGGGGGTACAGCAGCGGGGCACGGGTTCGACAGCCGGGAGGTAACCGTGGGGGACAGGGCGCGACGTCGGCGGCTCGGGCCGCTCGCCGGGCTGGTGGTGGCCGCGGTGGTGGCCGCCGGCTGCATGGGCGGAGGGCTCGACCAGGGGGAGTCGCAGCAGCCCGCCCCGCAGGACAGCGGGCCGGCGCAGGCCAGCCCGGGGGCGCGGACCACCCGGGCCGACGGCACCACCAGCGTCGCCGAGTTCAAGCAGGACTTCCAGGACGCCGTCGGGCTCGCCGAGAAGTACTGGACGGCGCAGTTCCGCGCCTCCGGGGAGCAGTTCCGGCCGATCCGGCGGGTGGTGCCCTACAGCCGGGCCGGCGAGGTGTCCTGCGGCGGGCAGGGCCTGCCCCGCAACAACGCGGTCTACTGCTCGGCCGGCGACTTCATCGCCTACGACGTGAACTGGTCCGTCTCGGCGTTCCGGGAGATCGGCGACGCGTTCCTGTTCTACCTGCTCGGCCACGAGTACGCCCACGGCGTGCAGGTCCGCCTGGGCATCCGCTACGACTTCACCATCCAGCAGGAACTCCAGGCCGACTGCATGGCCGGGGCGTACCTCGGGGACAGCGTGCGCTCCGGGGCGCTGACGTTGGCCGACGGTGATCTGGACGAGTTCCGGGACGGGCTGCTCGCCGTCGGCGACGACCCGGACCAGCCCTGGTTCGCCGAGGGCTCGCACGGCACCGCCGAGCAGCGCAGCGAGAAGTTCTTCAGCGGCTACGAGAACTCGCTGAAGGCGTGCGACCTCGGTTGATGCCGCAGATCACCCCGATCGGGGACGGTGCCGGCCGGGCCCGGGCGGGCTGGCAGGATCGGCGGGTACGCGTACCGAAGGAGGCCCCGCTGAACAGCCCACGCCCCGCCGCCGTGCTCTTCGACATGGACGGCACCCTGGTCGACAGCGAGAAGCTGTGGGACGTCGCGTTGCAGGAACTGGCAGCCGTCTACGGCGGCACGCTGTCCGACGAGGCCCGCCGCGCGATCGTCGGCACCGGGATGGCCGACGCCATGCGGATCGTGCACGACGACCTGGGCCAACCGGAGCGGGACCCGCAGGCCAGTGCCGACTGGATCAGCGCGCGCATCCTCGACCTGTTCCGCACCGGGCTGCGGTGGCGGCCCGGCGCGCTCGCGCTGCTGCGCGCCGTCCGGACCGCCGGCATCCCCACCGCGCTTGTCACCTCCAGCGGACGGTCGCTCGTCGAGGTGGCCCTGGACACGCTGGGTCGGGACAGCTTCGACGCGGTGGTCTGCGGCGACGAGGTGGGCGAGGCCAAACCGCACCCGGAGCCGTACCTGACCGCCGCGCGGCTGCTCGACGTGCCGATCGGGCGGTGCGTGGCGATCGAGGACTCGCCGACCGGCGTGGCGTCCGCGCTGGCCGCCGGCGCCGCCGTGCTGGCCGTGCCGGCCGAGGTGCCGCTGCCGCCGACCGACGGCGTACACCAGGTGGAGAGCCTGACCGCGGCCGACCTGGAGCTGCTCGCGGCCCTGCTCCACCGTTAGGAAGGGGCCCTTCCTATCGCTCAGGCGACAAGAAGGGCCCCTTCCTTGCACCTCAGTCGTGGGCGATGGCGCCCAGCACGTTGATCCGCGCGGCGCGGATCGCCGGCAGCACCGCCGCCACCACGCCGATGATCGCGGCCAGCACCAGGAACGTCACCATCTGGCCCCAGGGCAGGACCAGGTCGGTGATGCCCTCGTCCTTGAGCGCCCGGACCACCGCCGCGCCGAGGCCGGTGCCGACCACGACGCCGAGCAGCGCGCCGAAGATCGAGATCACCACCGCCTCGACGGTGATCATCCGCATGGTCTGCGCCCGGCGCAGGCCGATCGCCCGCAGCAGACCCAGTTCCCGGGTCCGCTCCAGCACCGACAGGGCGAGCGTGTTGATGATGCCCAGCACCGCGATCACGATGGCCAGCGCCAGCAGGATCTGGATCATCCGCAACGGCGTGTCCAGCTGACTGGTCTGCTGCTTGATGAACGCGGCCCGGTCCGCCACCGACACCTCGGGGCTGTCCGCCAGCAGTCGCTCGACCTGCGGCTGGACCGCGCCGACCGACGTGCCCGGGGCGAGCTGCACGAAGCCCTGGATGGGCTGGGGGATGGCGAAGTCGGCGGCCGCCTGCGGCGGCAGCACCACCGGGTTGGTCAGCTGGGAGCTTTCGTAGATGCCGCTGACCGTGTAGGTGCGGGCCTCGCCGCGGGACAGCTGCACCGGCACGGTCGAGCCGACCGACAGGTTGCGGGCCTTGGCGGTGTCGGAGCTGAGCAGCATCTGGTCGGGGGCCAACCGGCTGATGTCACCGGCGGTGGCCTTCGCCCCGAAGATCCGCTCCAGCGCCGCCACGTTGCTCGACGCCGCCACCCAGGTCCGCTCGCCGCCGACCGTGGCCATGTCGCCGTACTCGCCGTCGACCAGCTGCACGCCGGGGATCGCGGCGGTCTTGTCCAGCACCGCCGGGTCGAAGCTCGGCGGGCGGGGCCCGGACGCGGATCCGGAGATCACCAGCTCGGCCTTGATCGTGTCCTCGGCGAGGGCGCTGATGCTGCCCTTCGCCGAGTCGAGGATCACCGTCACCCCGGTCACCAGCGCGATGCCCACCATCAGCGCGGCGGCGGTGATCGCGGTCCGGCGGGGGTTGCGACCCGAGTTGAGCCGGCCCAGCTTGCCCGGGACCGACCAGGAGAAGATCGCGCCGAGCAGCGCGACCACCGGCCGGCTGATCACCGGCGTCAGCAGCGCCACCCCGATGAACGCGAAGAGCACCCCGCCCAGGATGGTCGCGAGCGTGTTGCCACCGGCGTTGCCGCTGAGGCCGAGGAAGAGCAGCACCGCGCCGATCGTGGTGACCACCGCGCCGCCGACGGTCACCTTGGTCAGCGGCCGGTCCGGCGTGGCCACGTCCTGCATCGCCGCGATCGGCGGGATGCGCGCGGCGCGCAGCGCCGGCAGCAGCGCCGCGACCACCGTGATCACCAGACCGACCGCGAACGCGCCGATCACCGCCGCCGGCGGCACGCCCAGCCCGGCCAGGCTCAGACCGCCGGCGAGCTTGCCGAACAGGTACGCCAGCAGCGCGCCCACCCCGATGCCGGCGGCGAGCCCGAGCACCGAGGCGATCAGACCGACCGCGACCGCCTCCAGCACCACCGAGCCGATGACCTGTCGGCCGCTGGCGCCGATGGCCCGCATCAGGGCCAGCTCACGGGTGCGTTGGGCCACGATGATCGAGAACGTGTTGAGGATCAGGAACGTGCCGACCAGCAGCGCCACCGCGGCGAAGCCGAGCAGGATCTTGTTGAAGAAGGACAACCCCTCCTTCAACCCGGCCGACGCGTCGTCGGCGAGCTGCTCACCGGTCTTCACGTCGTAGCCGCCGCCCACCGCGCGGGACACCTCGTCGCGCAGCGCCTCCGGCGTGGTGCCGTCGGCGGCCCGCGCGCTGATGTTGCTGAACACGTCCGGCTTGCCGAGCATCAGCTGCTGCGCCACTCCAGTGGTGAAGGCGACCTCGTTCGCGCCGCCCACGGAGTCCCGGCCGCCGCTGTAGCCGAACACGCCGACCAGCGTGAACTCCTTCTTCGGCGCCAGGGTCAGCACGCCGACCCGGTCGCCGACCTTCACGTTCGCGGCCTTGGCCAGCGCGGCGTTGACCACGATCTCGTCGTCCGCGCGCGGCTCCCGGCCCTCGCGCAGCTTCACCAGGTCGCTCTCGCCGAGCCAGTTCTCCCCGAGCTGCGGCGGGCCGAACGAGGTGACCACCTTGCCGTTGGCGCCGATCAGGCGGGCGCCGTCGGCGGCGACCACGCCCTGCACGTCCGCCGCGCCGGGAACCGCCTTCACCCGCTCGACCAGCGACGCCGGCACCGGAGCGGCCACCTGCTCGCCTTCGGTCTCGGAGAGCTCCACCTTCGGCTTCGCCGCGACGTTGACGTCGACCTCGGCGTAGGCGTCGGCGAAGACCGCGTCGAAGGACCGACCGAGGGTGTCGGTGAGCACGAACGCGCCCGAGACGAACATGACGCCGAGCACCACCGCCAGGCCGGACAGCAGCAGACGCAGCTTGCGCGCCAGCAGGCTCTTCAGCGTTGCCCGCAGCATCAGTTGCCCACCTCGACCGGAGCGTCCAGCTTCTTCATGGTGTCCAGCACCGTGTCGGCGGTCGGCTCGATCAGCTCCGAGACGATCTGGCCGTCGGCGAGGAAGACCACCCGGTCGGCGTACGCGGCGGCGGTCGGGTCGTGGGTGACCATGACGATGGTCTGGCCGTGCTCGCGCACCGAGTTGCGCAGGAAGTTGAGCACCTCGGCGCCGGAGCGGGAGTCCAGGTTGCCGGTCGGCTCGTCCGCGAAGATCACCTCGGGGCGGGCGACCAGGGCCCGCGCGCACGCCACCCGCTGCTGCTGACCGCCGGAGAGCTGCGCCGGACGGTGCCCGAGCCGCTCCCGCAGACCGACCGTGTCGATCACCGTGTCGTACCAGGCCGGGTCGGCCTTGCGGCCGGCGATCGACAGCGGCAGCAGGATGTTCTCCTGCGCGGTGAGCGTGGGCAGCAGGTTGAACTGCTGGAAGATGAAGCCGACCTTGTCCCGGCGCAGCTTCGTCAGGCCCGAGTCGTTGAGCCCGGTCACGGTGGTGTCGCCGATCATCACGGTGCCCCGGGTCACCGAGTCCAGGCCGGCGAGGCAGTGCATCAGCGTCGACTTGCCGGAGCCGGACGGCCCCATGATCGCGGTGAACCGGCCGCGTTCGAACTCGGCGCTCACCCCCCGCAGCGCGATGACCTGCGCCTCGCCGCTGCCGTACACCTTCCACACGTCGTTCGCCCGGGCCGCGGCCTGCGCTTGCCGGCCTACCGTCGCGGTCACGTCATCTACCTCTTCCGTCTGGCTGCTGATCCGCACCGCCCCCGCTGGTCGGTGCGGCAGTTCCATCCTCGGTGCCACCGGCCACGGAACCGTCCGACCCCGGGCGGAATCCGTGCCGAACTTCCGGTGGGGGTCGCCCCCCAGGCCGGCTCAGGGTGATCCCTGATCGGCCGCGGCGCCGACGGTAGGACCTCACGTCGCGTCATGGTCAACCCCGCGTCGCCGCCGTTGGTCACGGTACGTGAGCGCCGCCACCTATTTCCCCGGCCGTACCAGCCCCGTCTCGTACGCCAGCACCACCGCCTGCACCCGGTCCCGCAGCCGCAGCTTGGTCAGCACGTGCCCGACGTGGGTCTTCACCGTGGTCTCGCTGACCGACAGCTCCCGGGCGATCTCGGCGTTGGACAGCCCACGCGCCACCTGGATCAGCACCTCCCGCTCCCGCTCGGTAAGCGTGTCCAGCACCGGGGGCGGGACGGCCGCCGGGTCCGGCAGCACGTCGGCGAACCGGTCCAGCAGCCGGCGCAGGATCCGCGGCGCCACCACCGCCTCCCCGGCCGCCACCGTCCGGATCGCGGTCACCAGGTCCTCGGCCGGCACGTCCTTGGCCAGGAAGCCGCTCGCCCCGGCGCGCAGCGCCCCGACCACGTACTCGTCCAGCTCGAACGTGGTGAGCACGAGCACCCGCACCGGCAGCCGGGCGTCCACGATCGCCCGGGTGGCCGCGACCCCGTCCATCCGCGGCATCCGGATGTCCATCAGCACCACGTCGGGCAGCAGCCGCCGGGACAGCTCCACCGCCTCCACGCCGTCGCCGGCCTCGCCCACGATGTCCAGGTCGTCCTCGACGCCGAGCACCATCCGGAACCCGGTCCGCAGCAACGGCTGGTCATCGGCGAGCAGGACCCGTACCGGTCGGGGCGCGGCGCCGTCTGTCATGGGATCCCCCTCGTCGTGCCCGGCGGCGGTCAGGCGGGGACCGCACCGGCCGGGTCCAGCGGGATCCGCGCGTACACCCGGAAGCCGCCGCCCGGCGCCGGTCCGGTCCGCAGGATCCCACCGTAGAGGGCCACCCGCTCCCGCATGCCGACCAGTCCGTGCCCGATCCGGTCGGGCGGGCGTCGCGGCCCGCGCCCGGTGTCGACCACCTCGACGGTCAGGACACCGCCGCCGACGGTGATCCGGACCAGCGCGGTGGCCGGGCCGGCGTGGGCGAGGACGTTGCGCAGCGCCTCCCCGACGATGCGGTGCGCGGTGAGCGCCACCCCCTCGGCCACCGCGGCGGACGTGCCCTCCATCCGCAGCGTGACCGGCAGCCCGGCCCGGCGGGCCCGCTCGACCAGCGCGGGGACGCCGGCCAGGCCGGGTTG
>NZ_CADEAU010000271.1 GCF_902825405.1 Micromonospora maritima
CGACGGCGCGGCGGTTGTCGGCCAGCGCCTCGGCCCGGGCGCCGGCGTCGTCGGCGGTGAGGAAGCCGCCCCGGCACAGCGACGACACCCGCAGCCCCGCGTCGGCGACGATCCTCGCGGCGGCCGGTACGCCGATCTCCGCGACCGGCTCGCGCCACAGCCCGATGGCCGGGATGCCGGCGCGGACGCAGCCGTCGACCGCCTCCCGCACCGACCAGCGTCGCGTGGTGCGCTGGTTGAGCGACAGCTTCGCCAGCCGGGGGTCGGCGGTCACCCGGTCACCCCCGCGACGTCGAGGTACGTGGCCATCCGCCGCGCCGCCAGCTCCGGGTCGAGCAGCAGCCCGGCGTCGTCGGCCAGCCGGAACACCTCGACCAGGTGCGGGACGCCGCGTCCGGCGTGCAGGCCGCCGACCATGGTGAAGCCGGGTTGCCGCCCGTTGAGCCAGGACAGGAACGCGACGCCGGTCTTGTAGTACGGCGTGGGCGGGGAAAACACGTGCCGGGACAGCGGCACGGTCGGGTCGAGGACCGCCCGGAAGCCGGCCGGGTCCCCGGCGTCGAGCCGGCGCAGCGCGGCCGACGCGGCCGGGGCGATCGCGGCGAACGCGCCGAGCAGCGCGTGGCTGGACCGGATGCCGTCGCCCTCGATCAGCTCGGGGTAGTGGTAGTCGTCGCCGGTGTAGACCTTCACGGTGGGCGGCAGCAGCTCGCGCAGCCGCACCTCCCGGCCGGCGTCCAGCAGCGACACCTTCACCCCGTCGACGACGTCGGCGTGGGCGTGCACCAGCGCGACGAACGTGCGGGTGGCCTCGTCCAGGTCGGTCGAGCCCCAGTAGCCGGCCAGCGCCGGGTCGAACATGTCGCCGAGCCAGTGCAGCACCACCGGCGCGCCGGCCCCGCGCAGCACCCGCTCGTAGACACGCACGTAGTCGTCCGGGCCGGTGGCGAGCGCGGCGAGATGCCGGCTGGCCATCACCACCGGGACCGCGCCGCACTCCCGCACGTACCCGACCTGCTCGGCGTACGCGGCGACGACCTCGTCGAGGGTGTCCGGCACGCCGGGCAGCTGGTCGGTGGCGGCGCCGGCGACGATCCGCCCGCCGCACGCGGCGGCCTCGGCGGCGCTGCGCCGGATCAGCTCGCGGGTGGCCGCCCAGTCCAGCCCCATCCCGCGTTGCGCGGTGTCCATCGCCTCGGCCACGCCGAGCCCCCAGGACCACAGGTCGCGCCGCACCGCGAGGGTGGCGTCCCAGTCCAGCCGGGCGGGCGCCCCCGGGGCGTTGTCGGCGTACGGGTCGGCGACCACGTGCGCCGCCGCGTATGCGATCCGGCTGGTCGGCGGTCGGTCCGGCCGCTGCCAGCCGGCCGGTTCCCGCAGCGTGCGGGACTCGGTGCCGCCGGCGGGCCGGGGCAGGGTGATCCGCGCGGTCACCTGTCGATCTCCTCGACGACGATCCGCCGGCCCTCCCGGGCCGACCGCAGCCCGGCCTCGGCGAGCTGCACCCCGCGGACGCCGGCCAGGAAGTCCCACGGGAACGGCTCGTCGTCGACGACGTGCCGCAGGAACGCCTCCCACTGCACCTTGAACCCGTTGTCGTAGTCGGCGTTGTCCGGCACGGTCTGCCACTGGGCGCGGAACGGTTCGGTGACCGGCAGGTCCGGGTTCCACACCGGCATCGGGGTGGCGCCCCGGTGCTGGATGCGGCACTCGCGCAGCCCGGCCACCGCGCTGCCGTGCGTGCCGTCGACCTGGAACTCGACCAGCTCGTCCCGGTAGACCCGGACCGCCCAGGAGGAGTTGATCTGCGCGATGACGCCGCCGGCCAGCTCGAAGATCCCGTACGCGGCGTCGTCGGCGGTGGCCCGGTAGGTGACGCCGTTCTCGTCCACCCGCTCGGGCACGTGCGTGGCGGTGACCGCGGTGACGGCGGTGACCGGGCCGAAGATCTGCTCCAGCACGTAGTGCCAGTGCGGGAACATGTCGACGGTGATGCCGCCGCCGTCCTCGGCGCGGTAGTTCCAGCTCGGCCGCTGCGCGTCCTGCCAGTCGCCCTCGAACACCCAGTAGCCGAACTCGCCGCGCACGGACAGGATCCGGCCGAAGAACGCGCCGTCGACCAGCCGCTTGAGCTTGCGCAGCCCGGGCAGGAACAGCTTGTCCTGCACCACGCCGTTCTTCACGCCCCGGGCCGCGGCGAGCCGTGCCAGTTCCCGCGACCCGGCCAGCCCTTCGGCGAGCGGCTTCTCGGTGTAGACGTGCTTGCCGGCCTCGATCGCGGCCCGGATCGCCTTCTCCCGCTGGGCGGTAACCTGCGCGTCGAAGTAGATCCGGTGGGCGTCGTCCGCGAGCGCCGCGTCCAGGTCGGTGGTGTACGAGTCCAGGCCGTGCCGGGCGGCGATCTCGGCGAGCCGGGCCTCGTTGCGACCCACGAGCGTCAGCTCCGGCCAGATGCGGCTGCCGTCGCGGGCGGGTAGGCCGCCCTGCTCGCGGATGGCGAGCAGGGACCGGACGAGGTGCTGCCGGTAGCCCATCCGTCCGGTCACGCCGTTGAGGATGATCCCGATAGACGTGCGCTCCACGTGGGTGTCCTTCCGGGGTGGTCGGTCACGCTCCTGAATGCGCTTTCAGTAAGCGCTTTCAGCGTGTTACGGTAGCCACGCTCCGACAGCCGGGTCAAGACGTTCCGTAGGGGGAGATCGATGCAACCACGGACGCACGTGACCCTGGAGGACGTCGCCCGAGCCGCCGACGTCTCACTGGCCACGGCCTCCCGGGCGCTCAACGGCATGCGGGTCACCCCACAGTTGCGCGACCGCGTGCTCGCCGCCGCGGCGCAGCTCGCGTACACCCCCAACGCGCACGCCCGCGCGTTGGCCGGCGCCTCCCACCGCACCGTCGGCGTCATCTGCCACGACGTCACCGACCCCTACTTCGCCGCCGTCGCCGGCGGCGTCATGCGCGTCGCCGGCGCCAACGACCTGCTGGTCATGCTGGCCAGCACGTTCCGCGACCCCGAGCGGGAGATCGCCTACGTGTCGATGCTGCGCGCCGAGCGGGCCCCGGCCATCCTGCTCATCGGCTCCGGCTTCGAGGACGCCCGCTGGGAGCGGGCCATGGAGGCCGAGCTGAAGCCCTACCTCGACGGCGGCGGCCGGGTCGCCGTGGTCAGCCGGCACCGCAGCCTCAAGCTCGACAGCGTGCTGCCGGAGAACCGGGCCGGTGCCGCCGCCATGGCCCGCGCCCTGCTGGAGCTGGGCCACCGCCGGTTCGCCGTGCTCTCCGGCCCGCGCGCGCTCACCACCGTCACCGACCGCCTCGGCGGCTTCCGCGACGAACTGGCCGCCGCCGGGGTGACCCTCGACCCGGCCGCCGTGGTGGAGGGGCCGTTCACCCGCGACGGCGGCTACCAGGCGATGACCGAGCTGCTCGCCCGCGGGCTGGACGCCACCTGCGTGTTCGCGCTGACCGACGTGATGGCCATCGGCGCGTACGCGGCGCTGCGCGACCACGGGCTGTCCGTGCCCGGCGACGTCTCCGTCGCCGGCTTCGACGACATCCCGATCGTGCGGGACCTGACCCCGCCGCTGACCACCGTGGCGCTGCCGCTGCAGCAGCTCGGCGAGAAGGCGATGGAGATGGCGCTCACCGAGAACACCGGCCGGCGGCGGCGGATCCTGCGCATGGCCGGTGAGGTGGTCGTGCGGGCCAGCACGGCCAAGCTCGGCGCCTGACCCCCGGCACCGGCCCACCCGCGGTTGATCGGCCGGGTAGGGTGCCGGCATGATCAAGGACGCCGCGTGCCGGTGACGAATCCGTGGCTGGGCGGGCCGACACCGACCGGGAAGCTGGCGCGGGAGCGGTTGGAGGAACGCATCCTCAACCTGCTGTCGTCGCAGAACATGTGCGTGCTGGCCACCACCGGGCCGGACGGGCCGCTGGCCACCCCGGTGCGCTACTACCCGCTCGACTTCACGCTGATGTTCACCGCCGCGCCCCGCTCGCCCAAGATGCGCAACATCGCCGCCGACCCGCGCGTGTCCGTCGGCGTCTTCGCGCCCCTGGTCGGGCTGGCCAGCAGTCGCGGCGCGCAGGTCTTCGGCACCGCCCAAGTGCTCGCCCCGGACCATCCCGACCACGCGCACCACTGGTCGGCCTTCCGCTGGCAGAACGAGCACGTCGAACGTGGCCGCCCGTTGTCCGAGCCGCCCCGCGAGACCCTCGTGGTGATCGAGGCGGACCGCATCGTCTACACCGAACACTGGCTGCGCCGCGACGGCTACGCCCCCCGCCAACACTGGCGCCGCTGACCCCGCCCCCGCCGATCCCCACCGATCTTGGAGTTGTGGCGCCCAGGATGCGTCACCCGCGGCTTTTGTCAGGTGCCACCACTCCTAGATCGACGAGTCGGCCGGCGTCGAGGAGCGCACGGTGCGCAGGAGGTTGCCGGCCAGACGCAGCTCTCCGGACTCGACCCGGGCCAGCACGTCGATCGGCTCGACAGCGGTCCGCGTCCAGCTCGACTCGGGGAACGACGCGCGCAGGGCATCGGCGGTCAGGCCGAAGTCCTGGCCCGCCTCCGGCGAGATCGCCAGCACGAACACGGCGCCGCCCGGCGCGGTCAGGCGCGGCAGCAGCGCCAGGTAGTCGCCGATCGCCGCGCCGCGCCGGTCCAGCGTGTGCAGCAGCCCCGAGTCGAACACTGAGTCGTAGGGCGTGTCCGGCACCGGGATCCGGGTGGCGTCGCACACCTCGAAACGCACCGGCAGACCCGCCTCGGCGGCCTTGGTCCGGGCCTGCGCGACGGCCACCTCGGAGATGTCGACACCTGTCACGTCATGGCCGCGGCGGGCCAGCGCGAGGGACAGCTCACCGGTGCCGCAGCCGACGTCGAGCACGCGCGGGCCGCGTACCCCGGTGTCGAGGACCGCGGCGAGCGCCGGCTGCGGACCGCCGATCTCCCAGGGCGGACGGTTGGTGTCCCGGTAGAGACGGTCGTAGTGGACGTGGTCCGGCTCGTCGGTCATCGCGTACCCCCTCGATCGGTGCCTGACCCGCCCCGAGCGTGCCACGTCCGGCGGCGGCCGGGGGCCCCACCACGCGCGACGCCGGGCCGGCGGTGGGCCGGCCCCGGCGTCACCGGGCGCGCGTCAGTACGTCAGCCGGCGCAGGTAGCGGTAGCCGACCGCGGCGGTCTGCTGCGGCGTCACGTCCGGGGTGTCGTTCTCCACGATGTACTCCAGCACCTGGTGCCGGCGGAAGATGCGCGCGAAGTCGATCATCCCGGTGCCCAGGTCGGCCATGTCACCGGTGGTCTCGTCGCGGTCCTTCACGTGGTACTGCAGGACGCGCTGCGGCGCGCAGCGGATCACGTCGAGCGCGAAGCCCTCCGGGTCCCCGACGCCCTCACCGGAGTTGATGCCGCCGGTCACCGCCCAGTAGAGGTCGATCTCCAGGTGCACCAGGCGCGGGTCGAGTTCCTCGGTCAGCACGTCCCACGGGCGCCGGCCGTTGCCGAAGTCGATGGTGAACTCGTGCGCGTGGTTGTGGTAGCCGTACCGCAGGCCGGCCCTGCGGGCCGCGGCGGCCTCGACGTTCATCTGCTCCGCCCACCGCTTCCAGTCGTCCTCCTTGTCGGAGTTCAGGTACGGCACCACCATGAAGCGTTGGCCCAGCGTGCGGGCGTTGGCGATCTTCTGCTCCAGCGCGGCGGCGTCGGCGGCGATGCCGTCGTGGCTGGAGCTGGCCCTGACGCCGATGCCGTCGAGGAACCGGCGCAGCTGGGCGGCCGTGCGGCCGAAGTAGCCCAGGGCCAGCTCCACCCGGGGGTAGCCGATCCGGGCCAGGTGGGTGAGCGTCGCGTCGTAGCCGGGTGAGCCGTTGAGCGCGTCGCGGACGGTCCAGAGCTGGATGCTGATCAGCTCCTTCGGCACGTGCCGACGCCCGTGGTGGTGCCCGCCGGCCTGGGCGGCCGTCGCGCCGAGCCCGGGGGCCAGCCCGACGCCCGCCAGCGCCGCCAGCGAGCCGCGCAGCAGGTGACGTCGGTCCAGGGACTGCCGCAGCGCGGCCTCCCCGTCGAATCCGTAGCACATGGCCGTTCTCCTTTCGCGGGTCCTACGCGGAGGGGACCAGGACGACCTGGTCGGTGCCGGTCAGTGGGGGCGGGCCGTCGCTGCCGACGCTACAAAAGACATGTCCATATGTCTATAGCTTTCGGCGCTTCTGTCAGGACTTTCGTCTGCGGCAGAAGAAAGTGCGGGAGTGTGGCATCCTCGGGGCCGTGGCCTTCTACGACGTCGCCCTCGTCCTGCTCGTCGACCGGTCGGGCGCGGTGCTCATGCAGCACCGCGACGGGAACACCACCGTGTCGCCGCACCAGTGGAGCCTGCCCGGTGGGAGCATCGAGCCGGGGGAGACGCCGGAACAGGCCGCCCGCCGGGAGCTACGCGAGGAGACCGGCCTGACCGCCGGCGAGCTGCACCTGTTGTGGAGCGGACCGCGGCCGTACGAGGAGGGCTTCCCGCACGACGTCACCGTGTACGTCTTCCGCGGCGTCACCGACGCGAAGCAGGAGGACGTGGTGCTCGGCGAGGGACAGGCCATGGTCTTCGTCCCGCGCGACCAGGTGCTCGACCGCGCGCTGGCGGTCAGCACCGCGAAGGTCCTGCCGATGCACCTCGCGGACGCCTAGCCCGCGGTCAACGCCCCGGCCAGCGCCCGGACGAACCGGGGGAGCACCTCGCCGTCCGGCAGGTGATCGGGGTTGATCTCGGTGACCGACAACCCGAGGAACCGCGGGCTCGCCACCAGCTCCGCCAGCGTCGCCGCCGCCTCGGCCAGGCCGAGCCCGAACGGCTCCGGCACGTCCGCCAGCGGCGCGTCGACGAACCGCAGCACGTCCACGTCGAAGTGCACCACGAACCCGTCCGCCGCACCCTCCGCCGACGACCGCGCCCGCCGCGCCGCCGCCGCCGGGTCGGCGTGCACCTCGTCGGCCGGCACATAGGTGAGCCCCAGCTCCGCCACCAGCTCCCGCTCGTGGTCGCCCCGGGGCAGCGAGTCCCCGTACACCACCACCCGCTGCGGCGACAGCAGCGGCACGGTCGGCCCGACGCCCGCCACCTCCGGCAGGGTCCCCGGCAACCCGAGCAGGTGCGCCAGGCCGGTGGCGTCCAGATTGCCGTTCGGCCGGGTCGACGGCGTGTAGAGGTCCGGCCCGCCGTCCACGTAGACCAGCGCCGGCGGCCGGCCGGCCCGCGCGCACCCCGCCACCAGGCCGATCGTCACGGTGCAGTCGCCGCCGAGCACCAGCGCCGTCCGCCCCCGGCCCA
>NZ_CADEAU010000272.1 GCF_902825405.1 Micromonospora maritima
GCCGGGACTCATCCGGCGGTGGTCGCCGCGCCGTCCGGGTCGACGCCGGCGCCCAGCGCCGCGGCGCCACCGGTGCGCGCCAGCAACGCGTCCAGCAGTTGGTCACCCATCAGCGAGATCGGCGGCGCGCCCATGGTCACCACCACGTCGCCGGTGCGGGCCCGCCGGGCCACCTCGGCCGGTACGTCGTCCCACGCCTCGACGAACACCTTGTGCTCGGCCGGCAGCGGCACCGCCTCGATCAACGCGGCCGAGCCCTCGCCGGGACCGCGCTGCTCACCGGGGCCGAAGACCTCCAGCAGCACCAGCTCGTCGGCGATGCCGAGGGCGGCGGCGATCTCCGCCTGGAGGTCCCGGGTGCGGTAGAGCCGGTACGGCTGGAACACCACGATCAGCCGCCCGTCGCCGGCCACCTCGCGCAGCGTCTGCAACGCCAGCGTCATCGAGGTCGGGTGGTAGGCGTACTCGTCGTAGACCAGCACGCCGTCCGCGACGCCCTTGCGCTCGAACCGCCGCCGCACGCCGGGGAACGCGCCGAGCGCGGCCTCCGCCGCCGCCACCGGCAGCTCCAGCAGGTACGCGGCGAGCACCGCGGCGGCGCTGTTGAGCGCCATGTGCCGCCCCGGGATCGGCAGCCGGATCTCGCCCAGCGACCGGCCCTCGACCTCGGCCAGGAAGCGCACCCCCTGGGCGGAGGAGGTGACGTCGCTCATCCGCAGGTCGGCGTCGGCGGCCTCGCCGTAGGTCCACACCCGACGGCCCTCCGACCGCAGCGTCTCGGCCAGCCGCCGGCCGCCCGCGTCGTCGGCGCAGGTGACGACGAACCCGTCCGGGTCGGTGAGCCGGGCGAACTCGGCGAACGCGGCCTCCAGGTTGGCCAGGTCGCCGTACGTGTTGAGGTGGTCCGCCTCGATGTTCGTGATGATCGACACGAAGGGGCGGTAGATGAGGAAGGAGCGGTCGCTCTCGTCCGCCTCGACCACGAAGTGCTCGCCGGTGCCGTGGTGCGCTCCGGAACCGACCTCGGAGATCTCCCCGCCGATCACGAAGGACGGGTCGGTGCCGGCCTGCTGGAGCACCATGGTGACCATCGACGTGGTGGAGGTCTTGCCGTGGGTGCCGGCCACCGCCACCGTGCGCCGGCCGGTCATGGCCGCGGCGAGCGCCTCGGAGCGGTGCAGCACCCGCAGTCCCCGCCGGCGCGCCTCGACCATCTCCAGGTGGTCCTGCGGGATCGCCGAGGAGTAGACGACCGTGTCCACCCCGTCCAGGTTGGCCGCCTCGTGGGTGGAGTGGATGGTCCCGCCCAGCGCCCGCAGGCCGGCCAGGGACGGCCACTCCCGCAGCTCGCTGCCGGAGACCGGCAGGCCCCGGGTGAGGAAGAGCCGGGCCAGGCCGGCCATCCCGACCCCACCCACCCCGATCAGGTGGATCCGGCCCAGGTCCTCCGCGGTCATGGTGCCGGCGGGCGTGAACTGCGCGGTGTTCATGAGAGGTACCTTCCCGTCGCGGCGCGGCCCATTACCGGCCCACCGCCTCGTAGACGAAGTTCAGCAGCGCCACGTCCCCGTCGCGCCGGCCGTACCCGGCCGCGGCGTGGCTCATCGTCCAGAGCCGCTGCGGGTCCCGGATCAGCGGGATCACCGTGCGCTCCACCCAGGCCGGGGTCACCTCGGCGTCGTCGACCAGCAGCCCGCCGCCGGCCTCCACCACGGGCAGCGCGTTGCGCTTCTGTTCCTGGTTGCTGTGCGGGTAGGGCACGTAGATGGTGGGCAGGCCGATCGCGGCCACCTCGGCGCAGGTCATCGCGCCGCCCCGGCCCAGCATCAGGTCGGCCGCCGCGTAGCCCAGCTCCATCTCGGACAGGTAGGGCAGCGTCACGTACGGCACCGGCAGGTCGGTGGGGACGGACACCGGCTCGTTGCGGGCGCCGATCACGTGCAGCACCTGCACGCCGTTGCGGGCCAGCTCCTTCGCCGCGCCGGACACCGCCAGGTTGATCGAGCGGGCCCCCTGCGAGCCGCCGGCCACGAAGAGCACCGGCAGGTCGGGGCGGAGCCCGAAGTGGGCGCGGGCGGCGTCGCGCAGGGCCGCCCGGTCCAGCCCGGCGATGCCGCGCCGCAGCGGCACGCCGACCACCCGGGCGTCGCGCAGCGCCTCGGCCTGGGCCGGCTGGTGCGGGAAGCCCACCGCGACGTTCTTGGTGAACTTCATCCCGAGCCGGTTCGCCACACCCGGCGGCACGTTCACCTCGTGGATGACGATCGGCAGGTCGCGACGCCACGCGGCCAGGTAGCCGGGCACCGAGACGTACCCGCCGAAGCCCACCACGGCGTCGGCCGCGACCTCGTCGATCACCTTGCCCGCCGCGCGCGCCGCCTTCCACATCCGGTCCGGCGTACGCACCAGGCTCATGTTGACCGACCGGGGCAGCTGGTAGGCCGGGATCTGCCGCAGGTCGTAGCCGGCCGGCGGGATCAGCTCGTTCTCCAGCCCCTTCGGGGTGCCCAGACAGGTGATCCGGACGCTCGGGTCGTGTCGGCGCAGGCAGTCGGCGAAGGCGAGCAGCGGGTAGATGTGCCCACCCGTACCCCCTCCGCAGAGCACCACCGAACGCAGCGGACCCATCAGCGTCTCCTCTCGCTCGCCGCGCCGGCGCGCGCCCGGTCGGACCGGGCGCCGCGGGGCGCGGCCTGATCGTCCTGCCGCCGCTGCCGGGACCAGGGCACGGACCCTCGGTCGGCCGGGGGCGGCGCCGGTCTGCGGCGCCGGCCGGGAAGCGGCGGCAACGGGGCCCACACTAGTCGGACCCATCGGGCGGGCGGACGGGCGTGCAGCGCTCGCGCCGCGTCCGGCTCGGCCCGGGCGAACGAGGCGAGCATGCCGATCGCGGCCAGCGTCACCACCAGGGCGCTGCCGCCGTCGGAGATGAAGGGCAGGGGTACGCCGGTCAGCGGCAGCAGGCCGGTCACGCCGCCGATGTTGATCACGGCCTGGCCGACCAGCCAGGCGGTCACGCCGGCGGCGGCGAGCCGGCGGAACGGGTCCTCGACCCGGCGGGCGATCCGCATCCCGGTGTACGCGAGCACGGCGAACAGCGCCAGGATCACCGTGCAGCCCACCACGCCCAGTTCCTCGGCGACGATGGCGAAGATGAAGTCGTTGTGCGCCTCGGGCAGGTAGTTCCACTTCAGCGAGCTCTGGCCCAGGCCGACGCCGAACCAGCCGCCGTTGCCGATCGCGTAGCGGGCCTGCACGAGCTGGTAGCAGTAGTCCAGCTCCTGCTCGAAGCAGGTCTTCGGCGACGGCGGGTCGAGCCACATGGTGAGCCGGCCGAGCCGGTAGTTGTCGGCGTCCCGGGAACCGGAGCCGGCGCCGAGCGAGGCGGCGGCCACCAGCAGGCCGATGCCGGCCAGGCCGATCGCGGAGAGCGCGGCGAAGACGCGGCCCCGCACACCGGCCGCCCAGAGCAGCCCGACCACGAGCGCCAGCAGGCAGAGCATGCTGCCCAGGTCGTTGAAGCCGACAAGCACGAACAGCAGGCCCACCACCGGGAACAGCGGCGTGGCCAGTTCCCGCCACCAGCCCAGCGCGGCGCCCTTGCGGGCCAGCACGTGCGCCGCCCACAGCACCAGCGCGAACTTCGCCACCTCGACCGGTTGCAGCGAGATCGGGCCGAGGGACAGCGACAGGAGTTCGGCCCGCAACGGCCCGATGGACGCCACCCCGAACACCGACTCCAGCGCGACCAGCAGGTTGAGCAGGAGCATCAACGCCACCGCCACACCGAGGGCCGGGCGGCTCACCGCCCGGAACGTGCGTGCGGGCAGCCGCTGACAGGCCCAGAACGCACCGATGCCGATCACCGCGAAGACGGCCTGCTTGGTCAGCGACGCGGAGGCGTCGCCGCCCTCGGCGAAGTCCTTCACGCTCGTCGCGGAGAAGACCATGGTCAGGCCGATCAGCAGCAGCAGGCCGGTGCTGGACAGCAGCAGGTAGTAGGAGGCGAGTGGGCGGGCCAGCAGGCCGCGCAGCGCGGCCAGCCCACCGGCCGGATCCCAGCCCGCGGCGGCGACCGGCGGATCGGCCGGCGGCGTGGCCGCGGGCGCGCGGCGGGTCGGCGGGTCGCTGCTGGCCTGGATGTCTCGTCCCTCCCCCACCCGCCCATCATGGCGGCTCGACCCGCCCGCCCGTGGCGCAACCGCCCGGTCGGCGTGTCGGAACTGAAGGAAGGGCCCCTTATTAACAGACGTCTGTTAATAAGGGGCCCTTCCTTACACCTAGCTGACCGCGGCGAGGAACTCGCTGTAGAACAGGCCCAGCGCGATGGCCACCCCGATCCCGGCGATGATCCAGAACCGGACCACGATGTTGACCTCGCTCCAGCCGGCGAGTTCGAAGTGGTGCTGCAGCGGTGACATCCGGAACACCCGCTTGCCGGTGGTGCGGAACGAGATGATCTGGATGACCACCGACATCGTGATGATCACGAACAGGCCGCCCAGGATCGGCAGCAGCAGGATGGTCCGGGTGGACATCGCCATCCCGGCGATCAGGCCGCCCAGCCCGAGCGCGCCGGTGTCGCCCATGAAGATGCGGGCCGGCGACGTGTTCCACCAGAGGAAGCCGACGCACGCCCCGGCCGCCGCGCCGGCGATCAGCGCGATCTCCAGCGGGTCGCGGACGGTGTAGCAGTATTCCCCGGCCGGGTAGTTCGGGTCCGCGCACCAGTGCCGGTACTGCCAGAACGCGATGAGCGCGTACGCGGCCAGCACCATCACCGAGGCGCCGGTGGCCAGGCCGTCCAGGCCGTCGGTGAGGTTGACGCCGTTGGTCGCCGCCATCACCACCATGATGATGACGATCACCGCGCCGATCTTGCCGATCTCCAGCGCCGGGATGTCCCGGATGAAGCTCAGCGTGGTGCTGCCCACCGTCTCGGTGTTCGTCGCGTTGCCGCCGGCGTCGGTCATGCTGGACGGGAAGTAGACCGCCACCGCGCCGAAGACCGCGCCGACCAGGATCTGGCCGGCCAGCTTGCCCCGCTTGTTGAGGCCGCCGCTGTGCCGCTTGCGGACCTTCAGGAAGTCGTCGATGAAGCCGACCGCGCCGGAGAACACCATCAGCCCCAGCAGCACCAGTGCCGTGATGGTCGGCTCGACCTGCGCGATCTGCGCGTCCGGCAGCGTGGTCAGGGCCAGGTGCCCGGCGACGTACGCGATGACCGTGGCCAGGATGAAGACCACGCCGCCCATGGTCGGCGTGCCCTTCTTGCCCTCGTTGCTGGCGAGCCCCAGGTTCGATCGGATCGGCTGGCCGGCCTTCAGCCGGGCGAACACCTTGATCGCGATCGGGGTGCAGAACAGCGAGATCAGGAACGCGACCCCGATGGCGACGATGACCGCCCTCATGCGGCGCCGCCCTCCGTCCCGGCGTCCGCGCGCAGCGCGTCGGCCACCTCCCAGGTCCGGTACCGGGAGCCCTTCACCAGCACCACGTCGCCCGGACGCAGCTCGCTCCGCAGCACCTCGACGGCCGCCGCCTGATCGGTGAGCAGCACCGACTCTCCTCCCCAGTTGCCTACCGCTGTCGCGCCCTCGTGGATCGGCGCGGCCGGCTCGCCCACCACGAGCAGCCGGTCCACTCCCAGCTCGGCCGCGAGCCGGCCGACCTGCTGATGTCCTTCCCGTTCGAAGTCGCCCAGCTCGGCCATGTAGCCGAGCACCGCGACGGTACGCCCCTCGCCGCGCATGCTGGCCAAGGCGCGCAGCGCCACGCCGGTCGAGGCCGGGTTGGCGTTGTACGAGTCGTCGATCAGCGTCACGCCGTCGGGGCGTTCGACGACGTCCATCCGCCGGGTGGAGACCAGACCCAGCTCGTTCAGCGCCGCCGCCAGGTCGGGCAGCGGCAGGCCCAGCTCCCGGCCGACCGCCGCGGCGGCGAGCGAGTTGGACACCTGGTGCCGGCCGGTCAGCCCGAGCCGCACCGGGGCGCTGCCCTCCGGAGTGACGAGCGTGTACGAGGGGCGGCCGCGGCCGTCGAGCGTCACGTCCACGGCGCGCACGTCGGCCCGCTCGGACTCGCCGTAGCGGACCACCCGGGCCCCGGTACGCGACGCCATCGCGTCGACCCGGGGGTCGTCGGCGTTCAGCACGGCCAGCCCGTCGGCGGGCAGCGCCTCGACCAGTTCCCCCTTGGCCAGCGCGATGGCCTCCACCGAGCCGAACTCGCCGAGGTGCGCCACCCCGACGTTGAGCACCACCGAGATCCGTGGCGGCACCACGTCGCACAGGTAGCGGACGTGGCCCACCCCGCGGGCGCCCTTCTCCATCACCAGGTAGCGCGTCTCCGGCGTGGCCTGCAACGCGGTGTACGGGTGCCCCAGCTCGTTGTTGAACGACCCGGGCGGCGCCACGGTCGGGCCGAGCCGCACCGCCAGCTGGGCGATCAGGTCCTTGGTGGTGGTCTTGCCGGAGGAGCCGGTCAGCCCGATCACGGTCAGTGCGGGCAGCCGGTCGACCACGGCGCGGGCCAGCCGGCCCATCGCGTCGAGCGCGTCGTCGACCAGCACCATCGGCACGCCGGGCACCTCCCGGGTGCCGAGCACGGCCACCGCGCCGGCCTCCACCGCGCCGACGGCGTAGTCGTGGCCGTCCACCCGCTCGCCGGGGAAGGCGACGAACAGCCCGCCCGCGGCCACCTTGCGGGAGTCGAACTCCACCGTCCCGGTGACCCGGGCGTCCGGGTCGGCGCCGGCCAGCCGACCGTCGACCGCGGCGGCCACCTCGGCCAGCGTCAGCGGGATCATCGCCGACCCACCAGGTCGCCGAAGCGGGCCCGCAGCGCCGCCGCCAGCTCCACCCGGTCGTCGAACGGCAGCACCTCGCCGCCGATCTCCTGGCCACGTTCCTGGCCCTTGCCCAGCACCGCCACCACGTCACCCGGTTCGGCCACCCGGACCGCCTCCTCGATCGCCGCCCGCCGGCCCGGCACCTCGATGATCCGGGCCGGTCCGGCGGCGGCGTACGCGCCGGTCAGCACCTCGGAGCGGATCAGGGCCGGGTCCTCGGTACGCGGGTTGTCGTCGGTCACCAGCACCACGTCGGCGCCCCGGGCGGCCACCTCGCCCATCACCGGCCGCTTGCCCCGGTCCCGGTCGCCACCGGCGCCCAGCACGCAGACCAGCCGGCCCTCGGTCAGGCCGCGCAGCGCGGTCAGCACCGCCTCGATGGCGTTCGCCTTGTGCGCGTAGTCGACCACCCCGCGCACCGGGGCGTCGCCGCTGACCAGTTCCAGCCGGCCGGGCACGCCGCCGCAGGCGGCCACGC
>NZ_CADEAU010000273.1 GCF_902825405.1 Micromonospora maritima
GGCCGTAGCGGCGGGCGACCGGGGCGAACAGCGCGCCGCCGGCCAGCGCGCCGACCGCGATGCCGGTGCTGTGCAGGCCGGCGACCGCGGCGGTGGTGCCCTGTTCGTCGCGGAGCAGCGGTACGACCGGGCCGAACCCGTAGAGGAAGAAGCCCCAGAGACCGAGCTGGGAGTAGGTCAGCCAGGTGATCCGGTCACGGGTGAGGCGGGGCACCGGCCTTACGCTACGCGCGCCCGGCCGGCACCCCGCCCCAGGTGAGAGGCAGCTCTCCCCGGGTGTTATGAGGGGGCCCTTCCTCTACCGAATGCGTTAATAGGGGGCCCCTCCTTTCACCTCACGCTGCGGGCGAACTGGCGGGCGGCCCAGACCACGCCGGCCACGGCGAGCACCGTGATGATCGCCAGCCCCTGCCAGACCTTGTCGTTGCCCAGGTCGCCGCCGAAGAGCGCGCGGGTGCCGTCGACGGCCCAGGAGAACGGGTTCCACCTGGCCACGCCCTGGAGCCAGCCGGGGGCGAAGGTGAGCGGCAGCAGGATGCCGGAGAGCAGCAGCACCGGCTGGGCGACCGTGTTCATCAGCGGGGCGAGCGCGTCCTCGCTCTTGACCTTGAGCGCGACGCCGTAGGAGACGGCCGAGGTCATCAGCGCGATCAGGGCGAGCATCAGGTACGCCAGCAGCAGGTAGCCGATGAAGACGCGCAGGTCGAACAGGAGCGCCAGCAGCGTGATGATGACCGCCTGGGCGATCAGCGAGACCACGTCGCGCAGCGAGCGGCCGAGCAGCAGGGCGAGGCGGCTGACCGGGGTGACCCGGGAGCGTTCGATCACCCCGGCGCGCAGCTCGGCGATCAGGCCGAAGCCCTGGAACAGGCCGCCGAAGATGGCCAGCAGCACGAGCAGGCCGGGCACGAAGATCTTGTACGCGGCGGCCTGCGTGGGCGCGTTCAGGGCCGGCTTGAGCAACGGGGCGAAGAGCAGCAGGTACATCACCGGCTGGAAGACGCCGACGAAGACCCAGACCGGGTTGCGCAGTAGCAGTTGCGCCTGGCGCTGGAAGATCAGCCAGGTGTCGCGGGCGAGTTTCATGACAGTCTCTCCGGGGGTCAGGACTCGCGCAGCGAGCGGCCGGTCTTGGTGAGAAAGACGTCGTCGAGGCTGGGTCGGTGCAGCTCGATCGAGCGCAGCTCCACCCCGGCGTGGTCGAGGCGGCGCAGCACCTGCGGGATGGCGACCGCGCCGTCGTCGACGTAGAGACGCAGGCCGCCCTCGTCGGCGGTCTCCAGCTTGGTCACGTACGCCTCGGTGTCGAGCAGTTGCGCGGCGTGCGGGGTGGTCGCGGCGTCCAGGCCGACGATCACCACCTCGCCGGAGATCTCGCGCTTCAGCTCGGCCGGGGTGCCCTCCGCGACCACCTCGCCGTGGTCCATGATCGCGATCCGGTCGCAGAGCGCGTCGGCCTCGTCGAGGTAGTGCGTGGTGATGAAGACGGTCATCCCCTCGGTGCGCAGCCGCCGGATCTCGTCCCACATGTGCGCGCGGCTCTGCGGGTCGAGACCGGTGGTCGGCTCGTCCAGGAAGACGATCTTCGGCTCGTGGATGATGCCGAGCGCGATCTCGACCCGCCGACGCTGGCCGCCGGAGTAGGTCTTGCACTTGCGGTCGGCGTACTCGGTGAGCTGGAACGCGTCGAGCGCGCGGGTGGCACGTCGCTGCGCGTCGGCCTTGGAGATGCCGTAGAGGCGGGCCTGGAGCACCAGCTCCTCGCGGGCGGTGGACTCGTCCCAGGTGCTGCCGCCCTGGGGCACGTAGCCGATCCGCCGGCGCACGCCGGCCGGGTCCTTGCGCAGGTCGGCGCCCGCGACGGTGGCCTGGCCGCCGTCCGGCTCGATGAGGGTGGCGAGCATCCGGAGCGTGGTGGTCTTGCCGGCGCCGTTGGGCCCGAGGAAGCCGAAGATCTCCCCCTCGGCGACGTCGAGGTTGACGCCACGGACCGCGTCCACGGTCTTCGTCTCGCGACCCGCGCGGGAGCGGAACGACTTCCGCAGCCCCCTGGTCTCGATCATTTCTGCTCCTGGTCGTCCGGGCCGGACGTGACCGGCCGCCGATCGTCCGCGGGGAGGACGCACGACTCCCCTGCGGCTCCTGCCGAGGCTAACGCGATATAGCTCTTTTAGTCAACGTTGATTATTTCGTGTCCCCATCGCTCCAGCCCGACCAACCCTCCGCCTGTTCCATGCCGGCGGGGAGGTAGGACACCCCGGACTCGATCCGCTCCGCGATCCGCTCGCACCAGGCGGTCTCCGCCTCGGCCCGGGCCAGCCACAGCTCGAACATCCACCCGACGTGCACCGGCTTGCGGTTGCGCACCCAGTCGGAGTCCAACGAGGCGCGCATCGACTCGACGCCGGCACGCAGCAGGTTGGCCCGGTTGCGCAACGCCGCCGCGGCCTCCTCCCGGGGCATCGCCGGCAGGAACGAGAACGCCGCCACGAACGGGTCCGGCGACTCCTGGACCTGCCACCACTGGGCCCGCAGCAACGTCTCGAACTCGTCGTCACCCTTCGCGGTCACCTCGTACGTGGTGCGGGCCGGGCGCGCGCCCACCTGCTCGACCGACACGGTCCGCAGCAGCCCCTCGTCGGTCAACTTGCGCAACGCGTGGTAGATCGAACCGGGCTGGATGTTGGCCCATTTGTCCGCACTCCAACTCAGCAGCTCCCGGCGCACGTCGTAGCCGTGCACCGGCTGCATCCACCTGACCAGGCCAAGAATCATCATCCGCGTCGCCGACACGGGACAAGCGTAATAGCCAAGTTTGACTACAGTGCCACATCCCACACTGAGCGATCGTTAGGGCCGGCATGCCGGCCGATACACTCCCGGCATCGACCTCCCGGGAGGAGCCCCCAAGGTGCGCAAGGTTCTCATCGCCAACCGCGGCGAGATCGCCGTCCGCGTCATCCGCGCCTGCCGCGACGCCGGCCTGGCCAGCGTCGCCGTCTACGCGGACTCCGACCGGGACGCCCTGCACGCCACGCTCGCGGACGAGGCGTACGCGCTCGGCGGCGACACCGCGGCCGACAGCTACCTGCGCATCGACAAGCTCATCGACGTGGCCGCGCGCGCCGGCGCCGACGCGGTGCACCCCGGCTACGGCTTCCTCTCCGAGAACGCCGACTTCGCCCAGGCCGTCATCGACGCCGGGCTGACCTGGATCGGGCCCACCCCGCAGGCGATCCGCGACCTCGGCGACAAGGTGACCGCCCGGCACATCGCGCAGCGGGCCGGCGCGCCGCTGGTGCCCGGCACCCCGGACCCGGTCGCCAACGCGGACGAGGTGATGGCGTTCGCCGTCGACCACGGCCTGCCGGTGGCCATCAAGGCGGCCTTCGGCGGCGGCGGGCGCGGCCTCAAGGTCGCCCGCACCATGGAGGAGATCCCGCACCTGTTCGAGTCGGCCACCCGCGAGGCGGTCGCCGCGTTCGGCCGGGGCGAGTGCTTCGTCGAGCGCTACCTGGACCAGCCGCGCCACGTCGAGGCGCAGGTGCTGGCCGACCAGCACGGCAACGTGATCGTGGTGGGCACCCGCGACTGCTCGCTCCAGCGCCGGCACCAGAAGCTCGTCGAGGAGGCCCCCGCACCGTTCCTCACCGACGCCCAGCGCGCACAGATCCACGACAGCGCGAAGGCGATCTGCCGGGAGGCCGGCTACCACGGCGCCGGCACGGTGGAATACCTGGTCGGCGCGGACGGCACCATCTCGTTCCTGGAGGTCAACACCCGGCTCCAGGTGGAGCACCCGGTGACCGAGGAGACCGCCGGCATCGACCTGGTGCGCGAGCAGTTCCGCATCGCCGACGGCGAGAAGCTGCGCATCACCGAGGACCCGACGCCGCGCGGCCACGCCATCGAGTTCCGGATCAACGGCGAGGACCCGGGCCGCAACTTCCTGCCCGCCCCGGGCACGGTCACCGCGCTGCGGCTGCCGTCCGGCCCGGGCGTCCGGGTGGACACCGGCATCTCGGCCGGCGACGTGATCGGCGGCAACTTCGACTCGCTGCTGGCCAAGGTGATCATCGTCGGCGAGACGCGTACCGAGGCCCTGGAGCGGGCCCGCCGGGCGCTCGACGAGATGGTGGTCGAGGGCATGGCCACCGCGCTGCCCTTCCACCGCCTGGTGGTCCGCGACGAGGCGTTCACCGCCGAGCCGTTCACCGTGCACACCCGGTGGATCGAGACGGAGTTCGACAACACCGTCCCGGCCTTCACCGCCGCCGCCGGCGCCGCCGAGGCC
Source organism: Micromonospora maritima (assembly GCF_902825405.1). Taxonomy (GTDB): domain Bacteria; phylum Actinomycetota; class Actinomycetes; order Mycobacteriales; family Micromonosporaceae; genus Micromonospora; species Micromonospora maritima. Next base: position 4,295 of record NZ_CADEAU010000273.1, read on the forward strand.
CCGGCCGAGCGCGAGACCGTCGTGGTCGAGGTGGGTGGCAAGCGGCTGGAGGTCGTCCTCCCCGCCGGCCTCGGCACGGGTACGGCGACCGCCGCGCCCGCCGCGAAGAAGCCGGCCCGGCGTGCGGGCGGGGGCAAGGCCGGCGCCGCGGTCGGCGGCGACACGCTCACCTCCCCGATGCAGGGCACCATCGTCAAGATCGCCGTGGCCGACGGCGACACGGTCGCCGAGGGCGACCTGGTCGTGGTGCTGGAGGCGATGAAGATGGAGCAGCCGCTGCACGCGCACAAGGCCGGCACGGTGAGCGGGCTGGCCGCCGAGGTGGGTGCCGTGATCACCTCCGGCGCCGCGATCTGCACCATCGCCTGAGGCGTAAGGCGCGGGGCCGGGTGGTCCTTGCCACCACCGGGGGCGGGAGTGCGCTCGGGCGGCAATGATGTCCGGGTGCGGTTCCTTCATGGCGCGGTCCCCGCGCACGACCTGACCTACAACGACGTCTTCATGGCGCCCAACCGCTCGGAGGTGGGCTCCCGACTCGACGTCGACCTGTCCTCCGGCGACGGCACCGGCACCACCATCCCGCTGGTGGTGGCGAACATGACCGCGGTGGCCGGCCGGCGGATGGCCGAGACGGTGGCCCGGCGCGGCGCCGTCGCGGTGATCCCGCAGGACATCCCGATCGAGGTCGTGGCCAACGTCGTCGGCTGGGTCAAGCAGCGGCACCTGGTGCACGACACCGCGATCACGCTCGGCCCGACCGACACCGTCGGCGACGCCATCCACCTGCTGCCCAAGCGCTCGCACGGCGCGGTGGTCGTGGTCGACGCGGACGGCCGTCCGATGGGCGTGGTGACCGAGGCGGACACCGTCGGGGTGGACCGCTTCGCCCAGCTGCGGCACGTCATGTCCACCGAGCTGCACACCGTGCCGGCGGACGCGGACCCGCGTACCGGATTCGACAGGTTGTCGGCGGGCCGTCGGCGGCTCGCGCCGGTGGTGGACGGCGAGGGCCGCCTGGTCGGCGTGCTGACCCGGCAGGGCGCCCTGCGCGCCACGCTCTACCGGCCGGCGGTGGACGACCGGGGCCGGCTGCGCATCGCCGCTGCGGTGGGCATCAACGGCGACGTCACCGGCAAGGCCGCCGCGCTGCTGGAGGCCGGGGTGGACACGCTCGTGGTGGACACCGCGCACGGCCACCAGGAGCGGATGCTCCAGGCGCTGCGGGCGGTACGCAAGCTCGACCCCGGCGTGCCGGTCGCGGCCGGCAACGTGGTCACCGCGGACGGCGTACGCGACCTGGTCGAGGCCGGTGCCGACATCGTGAAGGTCGGCGTCGGGCCGGGCGCGATGTGCACCACCCGGATGATGACCGGCGTGGGTCGGCCGCAGTTCTCCGCCGTGCTCGACTGCGCCGCGGCGGCCCGCTCGCTGGGCCGGCACGTCTGGGCCGACGGCGGCGTCCGGCACCCGCGGGACGTGGCGTTGGCGCTCGCCGCCGGGGCCTCGAACGTGATGATCGGCTCCTGGTTCGCCGGCACCTACGAGTCCCCCGGCGACCTCTACACCGACGCCGACGGCCGGCGCTACAAGGAGAGCTTCGGCATGGCCTCGTCGCGTGCGGTGAGCGCCCGGACCGCCGAGGACAGCGCGTTCGACCGGGCCCGCAAGGCGATCTTCGAGGAGGGCATCTCCTCGGCCCGGATGTACCTGAACCCGAACCGCCCGGGCGTCGAGGACCTGATCGACGAGATCATCTCCGGGGTACGCAGCGCGTTCACCTACGCGGGCGCGCGCAGCCTGGAGGAGTTCCACGAGCGGGCGCTGGTCGGCGTGCAGAGCGCCGCCGGCTACACCGAGGGCATGCCGCTGCCGACCAGTTGGTGACCGTTCAGGAGAAGAGCCGGCCGACCACCGCACGGGCGGCCGGCTCCGGGTCGGCGCCCACCCGGGTGGGCAGGGCGCCGGCCAGCCACAGCTCGGCGAAGCCGTGCGCGATCGACCAGGCGGCCAGCGCGTCCACGTCCGGCTCCCGGCCGGTGTGCCGGGACACCCCGCCGCGCAGCAGTTCCCCGGTCCGCTCCCGGGCGGCCACCAGGTCCGGGTCGTCGGCCCGGTAGAGGTCCGGCCGGAACATCACCTCGAAGTGCGCGCGGTGCCGGACCGCGAAGACGACGTACGCGACGCCGCTCTCCCGGAAGTCGTCCCCCGCACCCCGCAGCGCCTCGCCGAGCCTGTCGAACCCCTGGGTCGCGAGCGCGGTGAGCAGCCCCGCCTTGTCGCCGAAGTGGTGCGCGGGCGCCGCGTGCGAGACGCCGGCCCGGCGGGCGAGGTCGCGCAGGCTCAGCGCGGCCGGGCCGGATTCGGCGATCGCCTCCACCGCGGCGTCCAGGAGCGCCCGGCGCAGGTCCCCGTGGTGGTAGGAGCGGGAGGACGTCATGGACCCAGCCTAACTTGTCATTGACAAGATGGCATCAGCGGCGGCAATCTTGTCAGCGACAAGATTGGACGTCGGAGGGATCTCCCGTGGCACCCCTGATCGCACTCCTCGCCGGCACCGCCGTGGCCCGGATCGCCGGTCTGCTCGGCGTCGGCGCGCTCGACGGCTGGCATCCCGCGCTGCGGGTCGGCCTGGCCCTGATGTTCCTGCTGACCGGCACCGCCCACTTCGCGTCCCGGCGCGCGGACCTGGTGGCGATGGTCCCGCCGGCGCTGCCCCGACCGGACCTGCTGGTCACGCTGACCGGCGTGCTGGAAATCGGCGGCGCGGTCGCCCTCCTGCCGCCGGCGACCGCGCGCTGGGCGGCCGCCGGCCTGGCGCTGCTGATGCTGGCCATGTTCCCGGCCAACGTCTCGGCCGCCCGTCGCCGGCTGACGCTGGCCGGCCGACCGGTAACCCCACTCCCCGCACGGACGGCGCTCCAGCTCGTCTTCCTGGCCGCCGCGCTCGCGGTCGCCCTGGGCGGCTGACCACCCCCTCGGCCGCGCCCGGAGAGCGGGCCCGGGTCGGCCGGCACGCCC
>NZ_CADEAU010000274.1 GCF_902825405.1 Micromonospora maritima
CGCCGGCTCGCCCTGGCCGCCGCCGCGCTCGCCGCCACCACCGCGCTCGCCGGCGTCTCGATGACCGCGCAGGCGGCCGTGCCCGCTCCGCCCTCCGGATGGAGCCTGGTCTGGAGCGACGACTTCACCGGCGCCGCCGGCACGCTGCCCTCGTCCGCGAACTGGATCATCGACACCGGCACCAGCTACCCGGGCGGGCCGGCCAACTGGGGCACCGGCGAGATCCAGACCTACACCTCCAGCACCGCCAACCTGGCCCAGGACGGCGCCGGCAACCTGCGCATCACGCCGCTGCGGGACGCCGCCGGCCGCTGGACCTCGGCCCGGATCGAGACGGTACGGGCCAACTTCAAGCCGCCGGCGGGCGGCGTGCTGGCCCTGGAGGGCCGGATCCAGATGCCCAACGTCACCGGCGCGGCGGCGGCCGGCTACTGGCCGGCGTTCTGGGCGCTCGGCTCCCCCTACCGGGGCAACTACCAGAACTGGCCGGGCATCGGCGAGTTCGACGTGATGGAGAACGTCAACGGCATCAACTCGGTCTGGGGCGTGCTGCACTGCGGCGTCGCGCCCGGCGGCCCGTGCGGCGAGTTCAACGGCATCGGCGCGTCCCGGGCCTGCCCCGGCAGCACCTGCCAGTCGGCGTTCCACACCTACCGGTTCGAGTGGGACGCCTCGGTGAGCCCGCAGCAACTGCGCTGGTACGTCGACGGCCAGCTCTTCCACACCGTCGGACAGAACCAGGTCGGCGAGCCGTACTGGGGGCAGATGACCAACCACGCCGGCTACTTCATGCTGCTCAACGTGGCCATGGGCGGCGGCTTCCCGGACGGCGTGGCCGGCTCGGCCACGCCGACCGCGGCCACCGTCTCCGGCCGGCCCATGCTCGTCGACTACGTGGCGGCCTACACCCGGGGCGGCGGGGGCAACCCGTCGCCGACCCCGACCACCCCACCGCCGGGCGGGGCGCGGGACGCCTACGCCACCATCCAGGCCGAGTCGTTCAACGCGCAGAACGGCGTGCAGGTGGAGACGTGCGCCGAGGGCGGCCAGGACATCGGCTGGCTGGCCAACGGCGACTGGGCCCGCTACGACAACGTCGACTTCGGCTCCACCCCGCCGCGCGACTTCGTGGCCCGGGTGGCCTCCGGCGCGGCGGCCGGGGTGAGCGGACTGGTCGAGGTCCGGGTGGACAGCCCGACCGCGCCGCCGATCGGCAGCTTCGCGGTCGGCAACACGGGTGGCTGGCAGAGCTGGCGGTCGGTGCCCGGCAACGTGGGCGCGGTGACCGGCCGGCACACGGTCTACCTGACCTTCAACAGCGGCCAGCCGTCCGACTTCGTCAACGTCAACTGGTTCACGTTCCGCCGCTGAGGCGGCCGGTCAGCGCCCGGCGGTCACCGACTGCCGCCGGGCGCGCCGCCGGCGTACCTTCTTCACCGCCCAGCTGACGATCATGATGCCGAAGACGGCGAAGATCGCGTAGTTGAACCACTGGCTGTACCTGTCGACGTCCTCCCACCGCGAACCGAGGGCGAAGCCGGCGCCGACGATCAACGCGTTCCACACCCCGCTGCCCAGCGTGGTGAGCAGGACGAACTCGCCCAGCGGCATGCGGTTCGCGCCGGCCGGGATCGACACCAGGCTGCGGACCACCGGCACCACCCGGCCGATCAGCACCGCCCAGCGGCCGTGCCGCTCGAACCACCGGTCGGCCTTCTCCAGGTCTTCCAGGTCGACCAGCGGGATGTGGTCCAGCCACCGCTTCAGGCGGTCCTCACCGAGCGCCGCGCCGAGCCAGTAGAGCACCAGCGCGCCGAGCAGCGACCCGGCCGTCGCGGCGAGCACGATCAGCACCACGTTGAACCGGCCCTCGGCGGAGAGGTAGCCGGCCATCGCCAACACGATCTCGCTCGGGATCGGCGGGATGATGCTCTCCAACGCCACCAACAGGGCCACGCCCACCGCGCCGAACGAGTCGATCACGCTGGCCACCCAGCCGGTCAGCCCGGTGAACTGGTTCGGGTCGACGTCTTGGGCCAGGGCCATGAGCGGTCCTTCCACAGGGTTGCCGGGGATCCGGAGGTAGTACCCGGACCCGCCTCACCCACACCTGTGGCTCAGGTCTCCTGGTGCAGCGCCGCGTCCGCCGGCCCCCGCCGCCAACCGGTGAAGCGGACCACCAGGCCGCCCCGGCTCGGCGAACAGCAGTACGGCCCGGCCGACGCGTCGGCCGCCGGGTCGAGCGGCGCGACCCGGACCAGCCGCCACGGCTCCCCGTCCACCCGGGCCCGCACGGTCAGCGCGTCCCCGGCGCGGCTCACCCGCACCGTCACGTCCCGCCCCGTCCAGTCCGGCACCGGCGCCACCGACCAGTCGGAGAACTCGTCCGTCACCACGGCGCCGACCTGCGGAGCGCCGTCGCTCACCTCGACCCCGGCCTTGGTCCACCGCCGCTCGTCCACCCGGACGAACACGCCGGCCTGGTCGAACTGCGCGGCGTAGTCCAGGCGGAACGAGACCTCGACGGCGCTGTCCACGGGGAACGGCGCGAGCAGCGCCGAGCCGTCGTCGTGCACGAAGCCGTAGCTGGTGCGCCGCCAGAAGTCGCTGCCGCCACGCGGCTCCACCAGCAGGCCGCCGTCGACCGGCTCCGCCCGCTCCGGCGGGTTCAGCCAGACGCCTGCGGACCAGTCGGAAGCCTCGTCGCTCATGGGGGCACCGTAGCGGGTTTGCGGAAGCGGCCGTTCGGAGAAGTAGTTGCCGCATGGGTGACAGGTGGTATCAGGAGGCGGTCGTCTACTGCCTCGACGTCGACACGTACGCGGACTCCGACGGCGACGGGGTGGGTGACTTCCAGGGCCTGATCGGGCGGCTCGACTACCTTGCCCGCCTGGGGGTGACCTGCATCTGGCTCAACCCGATCCACCCTTCGCCGAACAAGGACGACGGGTACGACGCCACCGACTTCTACAACGTCGACCCGCGGCTCGGCACCCTCGGCGACTTCGCCGAGCTGCTGCACCAGGCGCAGAACCACGGCATCCGGGTGATCATCGACCTGGTGGTCAACCACACCTCCGACCAGCACCCGTGGTTCCAGTCCGCCCGCTCCTCGCCGGACTCGCCGTACCGGGACTGGTACGTCTGGGCCGACCACGAGCCGGACGACCGACACCAGGGCATGGTGTTCCCGGGCGAGCAGCACGAGACGTGGACCTACGACCGCACCGCCAAGGCCTGGTACTACCACCGCTTCTACAAGTTCCAGCCGGACCTCAACATCGAGAACCCGAAGGTCCGCGCGGAGATCAAGAAGATCACCTCGTTCTGGCTCCAGCTCGGCGTCTCCGGCTTCCGGATGGACGCCGTGCCGTTCATCATCGAGCGCACCGAGCCGGGCAACCCGAACTCGCCCAAGGACTTCGACTTCCTCACCGACCTGCGTCAGCACGTGCAGTGGCGCCGGGGCGACGCGGTCCTGCTCGCCGAGGCGAACGTCGAGCCGGAGGAACTGCCCGTCTACTTCGGCGACGGCAGCGGCTCGGGCAACCGGATCCACATGCTGTTCGACTTCATGCTCAACGGCCGGTTGATGCTCGCCCTCGCGCGGGAGGACCCGGAGACGATCATCGACGCGCTGCGCGACACCCCGAAGCTGCCCACCGGCGGCCAGTGGGCGACGTTCCTGCGCAACCACGACGAGATCGACCTGTCCCGGCTCACCGCCGACCAGCGCAACGACGTGCTGGCGACGTTCGGTCCGGACGAGAACATGCAGCTCTACGGCCGGGGCATCCGCCGCCGCCTCGCCCCGATGCTCGGCAACGACCGCCGGCACCTCGAACTGGCGTACGCGCTCCAGTTCTCGCTGCGCGGCACGCCGGTGCTGCGCTACGGCGAGGAGATCGGGATGGGGGAGGACCTGGCGCTGGACGGCCGGGACGCGATCCGCACCCCGATGCAGTGGTCGTACAAGGAGAACGCCGGCTTCTCCACCGCCGAGCCGGAGAAGCTGGTCCGCCCGGTGATCGACAAGGGCGAGTTCGGCTACCAGCAGGTCAACGTCACCGCCCAGCGTAAGGACCCGCGTTCGCTGCTGGGCTGGTTCGAGCGGATGATCCGCACGCTGCGGGAGGCGCCGGAGGTCGGCTCCGGCAGCACCACCCACATCGACGTGCCGATGCCTCCCGGCGTGCTCGCGCACCGCGCCGACGGGCGTACCGGGACCATGGTCTTCCTGCACAACCTCGGCACCGAGGACGTCGAGGTCGACCTGAGCACGTTGGCCGCGGAGGCGGACCTGCCGATCGACGTGCTGACCGACCGCAACTACGAGGAGGTCGGCAAGCTCGACCGGCTCAAGCTCGCCGGCCACGGCTACCGCTGGATCCGGCTCTGTCGGGGCCAGGGCCTCTGACGACGGCGGCGTGCGCGGGTTAGGCTCCTTCGATCGACCCCAAGTTACCGGGAGGTAATCATGTCGGAGGAGCCCCGCGTCGCCATCGTGACCGGAGCCGCGCGCGGCATCGGCGCGGCCACCGCCCGCCGGCTGGCGGCCGACGGCATGGCCGTCGCCGTGGTCGACATCGACGAGTCCGCCACCAAGGAGACCGTGGACGGCATCGTCGCCGCGGGCGGCCGGGCGCTGGGCGTCGGCGCCGACGTCTCCGACCGGGCCCAGGTGGAGGCCGCCGTCGAGCGGGTCGCCGGCGAGCTGGGCGCGCCCACCGTGCTGGTCAACAACGCCGGCGTGCTCCGGGACAACCTGCTGTTCAAGATGACCGACGCCGACTGGGACACGGTCATGGGTGTGCACCTGCGCGGCGCCTTCCTGTTCAGCCAGGCCGCGCAGAAGCACATGGTCGAGCGCAAGTGGGGCCGGATCGTCAACCTCTCCAGCACCTCGGCGCTGGGCAACCGGGGGCAGGCGAACTACTCGGCCGCCAAGGCCGGCCTCCAGGGCTTCACCAAGACGCTGGCGATCGAGCTGGGCCCGTTCGGGGTGACCGTCAACGCGGTCGCGCCGGGCTTCATCGTCACCGACATGACCGCGGCGACCGCGGCGCGGATGAAGGTCGACTTCGAGGCGCTCCAGCAGCACGCCGCCGCCGAGATCCCGGTACGCCGTCCCGGCCGCCCGGAGGACGTCGCGCACACCATCTCGTTCCTGGCCAGCGAGGGCGCGTCGTTCGTCTCCGGCCAGGTCATCTACGTCGCGGGCGGCCCGAAGGACTGACCGCTGCCCCGGGCGCGGCCCCGCTCAGGCGGGGTCGCGCCGGGTGCGCCAGAGCCAGCACAGACCGAGCACCGGCAGCACCAGCGGGATGTAGCCGTAGCCGCTGCCGAAGTCCGACCACACCGTCTCGTCCGGGAACAGTTCGGGGTCGGCGATGCTCAGCACGCCGACCGCGAGGACCCCGACCAGCTCGACCGAGCAGCAGGCCAGCGCCACCCGGCGGCCGGCGTGGCCGGCGCGGGCCAGCCCGACCGCCGCCACGATGTAGATCAGCGCCGCCAGCGCGGAGAGCAGGTACGCCACCGGCGCCTCGCCGAACCTGGTGGCGATCTGCAGCCCGGCGCGCGAGGTCGCGGCGATGGCGAACAGGATGTAGACCGCGATCAACAGCCGGCCCGGCCCCCGGTTGGTGGCGCGTTCCGGCGCCCGGGTCTCAGCCACCCACGACCTCCCAGGTCTGTTGCAGCCGGACCACCACGACCGGCGTCACCAGGCAGATCGCACAGACGATCGCGGAGCCCCAGCGGGTGGGTTCCATCCGGGCCAGCACCCAGGCCAGCGGCGGCAGGCACACGAGCGTCACCAGGTAGCCGAAGAACGCGCCCGGCTCGCCCGGCCGGTCGCCCCCGCCGAGCGCGACAAGCGCCACCACGGTCAGCGCGAGCAGCGCCACCTCCAGCACGGCCAGGCCGACGAACTGGATCCGGTCCGGTGGCTGCTGACGCACGGCTGCCACCAGGGCCCAGACCGCGACCGCCAGCGAAAGCACGATCGGGATCGTGGCGAGGATCCCGTCCACCGGCGAGCCGGCCGCCGCGGCGCCGGTCATCGACGCTGTGTCGTTCACCGGCCCAGTCTACTAATCCGTGTAGTAGCGGCTGTCCCGCCGGGTCGAGGCGCGCCGGGCGGGTCGGGCGACTAGCGTGGATCACGGCCCCGGGCGTACGCCGGCGGCCGACGACGACGGCAGGGGGTCCGGGGTGCGGTTCGGGTTGTTCGGCACCGGTCACTGGGCGGCGGAGACACACGCCGCGGCCATCGACGCGCACCCTCGGGCGCGACTGGCCGGCGTGTGGGGGCGGAACCCGGCGAAGGCGCAGGAGCTGGCCACCCGGCACGGCGTACCGGCCTTCACCGAGGTCGACGCGTTGCTCGAAGCCTGCGACGCGGTCGCCGTGGCGCTCCCGCCCGACGTGCAGGCCGACATCGCCGTCCGGGCCGCCACCGCCGGGCGGCACCTGCTGCTGGACAAGCCGCTCGCGCTCGGCCTGGCCGACGCCGACCGGGTGGTCGACGCGGCCCAGGCGTCCGGGGTGGCCTCGGTGGTCTTCTTCACCCAGCGCTTCCACCCGAACGTCACAGGCTTCCTCGCCTCGACCGCCGCCGCCGGCGGCTGGCAGCACGCGCGGGCCACCATGTTCGCCTCGATCTACCAGCCCGGGAACCCGTACGGCGACTCGCAGTGGCGTCGGGACCGGGGTGCGCTCTGGGACATCGGCCCGCACGCGCTGTCGCTGATCCTGCCGGTGCTCGGTCGGGTCACCCGGGTCGCCGCGATGGACGGGCCGAGCGGCCTGGTGCATCTCCTGCTCACCCACGACGGCGGCGCGACCAGCTCGCTCTCGCTCACCCTGGACGCGCCGGCCGAGGCGGTCGCCCGGGACTTCGTGTTCTTCGGCGAGAACGGCACCGAGAGCGTCCCGCCCGGCGACGGCAGTGTCCTGCAGGCGTTCGGCACCGCGCTCGACCAGTTGCTGGAGGAGGTCGACGCGGGCACCCGGGACCACCGCTGCGACGTGCGCTTCGGCCGCGAGGTGGTGGCGGTGCTCGACGCGGCGGAGACCGCCCGGGCCCAGGGCCGCACGGTCGAGCTGTAGAAATCCCGTCGCGGGCGGGGCGGCCCGCCGCTAGCCTGGCCGGCATGTTCACGCATGCCCTGATCGACGTGGCCGCCGCGCCGGCCGCGTGGGGGCTCCTCCTGGTCGCCCGCCCGCGGTTCCGGCGCCCGGCCCTGGCCGGCCGGGACGCC
>NZ_CADEAU010000275.1 GCF_902825405.1 Micromonospora maritima
CATCGACCGGCTGGGCGAGCTGCGCATGCCCGTGCTGACCCCGGCCGGCCGCCGACCGGCCCGAACGCCGACCGGGCCGACGAGCGACCGGGCCGACCCCACGACGGTCACGGGGACGACGACCGGCGGGACCGGGTCGGAGCCGGGCATCCGGTGGCGGTGACAGGTCCCGCGCCAGAGTCCCCGGACGGCGGTGCGGAGGCCTGGTTCCGGCCGAGCCGACCGACGGCGACCCGGGATCAGGACGCGGGTACGCGGCCCTCGGAGCAGGACGCGTCCGCGTCCTCCGGACACGCCGACGGCGCGGGTGTCGACCAGTTGGTCGAGGCCGACCTCCGGCCGGGCAGTCCGACCGAGCCTGCGCAGTCGGTGGACGCTGCGGAGCTGACGGCGCCCGCGCACTCCGGCGACCCGACAGGGCAGATCGCTCCCCCGCAGGCGGGCGACCGCCCGGAGCCGGCCGCCCACGCGCAGCCGGACGGCCACGCGCAGCCGGGCGACCCACGCAAGCCCGTCGACCCTGGGCACCCGGACCACCCGACGGGGTCCACCGACTCCGTCGGTTCGGCCGACTCCGACCAGCCGGCCGCCCGTACGGAGCCCGTCGTCTCCGGCCAGTCCGTCGATCTCGTGGAGCCGGCTGAGCCGTCCGCCTCCCCCGACCCGGTCGGATCGGCCGGCCATGTCCCCGGCGACCCCACCCCTGCCCGAACCCTCCACCCCACAACGGAGGCACCGCCGGAGATCTTGGAAGATTCCGGCCCCTATGAGGGCCGTTTCGTTCCAAGATCTCGCGCGGGCGAGAAGTCGCGGTCGGGCGAACCAGACGATCCCGACGTTGACGGGCGTGACCTGACGGCGTCCGTCGACGTGGCCGAGCGCACCGCATCGTCCACCTTGGGCGGCGCCGCGAGCGAAGTGCCGCCGGCACCGGCCGACATCGGCGCGTCGGCCGATGCCGGCGGCGGGACGCCGGCCGACAGCACGGTCCCGGGTACGGGGCAAGGGGCCGAGGAGGTGGCAGCGGGAGCGCGCATCACCCCGCCGCCACCGGTGACGACCCCGGTGTCGTCGACACCGTCAGCACCAGCACCGGAGGCACCGGAGGCACCGGAGGCATCGACGCCCCCAGCAGCGGGGACCTCGGCGCTGGCGCGCCCACCGCAGGCCACGACGGAGAAGGCCGCCGAGGTGCCGATCGCAACGGCGAGCGCTGCGTCGTCGAGCGCTCCGACGGCGAGCACTGGAACGGCGAACACCGCAACCGGGCGCGCCGCACCGCAGGGGGCGGCAACGGACCGGGCCATTCCCGAGCAGGCGAGCACCGAGGACGTCGGCCCCGAACCGACAGTCGAGGACTCGCACGTCGGCGAAGCGCGCGTCCCGGAACCGCCGGTTGCGGAACCGGTCGTCGCGCCGGCGGTAGCGGCCGTACCGGATTCCGCGACCACGGTCGACGCGCCGACGACAGCGCCCCGTACCACCACGGACCAGGACACCCCGGCCACGGCGCCCGACACCACCATCACGGACCAGGACACCCCGGCGGCAGCGGCCACCACCGTGGCCTCGACGAGCGGAACGGACACCGCCGCGGACCGGGACGCGACCACGGTCGAGGACGGCGCAGTCGAGCCCTCGCAGCCCACCGAGGACGACACGGCGACCCCCGAGCCCGACGGGGAGCCGGATCGGCGTGACGCGGCAGCGGACGACGAACCGGCGAACGAGGGTGGGCCGGCGGAGGGCCGTACCGAGGAGGCGGGACCGGAGGCCGAGGCGCCCGCTGCCGAGCCGGCGCCGCCGGCCGACCCGGAGCAGGCCCTGGCCGCCGTGGGCTGGCGTCTGCACCCGGGGACGCTGCGCGAGGAGGCGCCCGAGCCGGACGAGCTGCGGCGGATCCGGGACGGTCTCACCGGCAAGCTCGACACCGCGCTGGACAACCGCAGTCGGGCGCGGCTGCTCAGTCTCCGGTCGGTGGCGTCCCGGGTCCTCGGGGACCTGGACGACGCGGTCGCCGACGGGCGGCTCGCCGTCACGTACGCGGAGGCCACCGGTGAGTTGCGGCGGACCGCACTGGCCCGCGCCCGTCTCGCCGAGGTGCTGCGCTGGCGCGGCGAGCACGCGGAGGCCGACCGGCTCTTCGCCGAGGCCAACTCGCCGGAGCTGCCGGACCGGCTGCGCGCGTTGCTGCACGAGCACGCCGGGCGTTCCTGCTTCGACCAGGGTCGGCTGACCGAGGCGTGCCTGCACTTCGAGCGGGCGCTTGACCTGCGGCAGGGCGAGGACGGGCCGCTCAACGCGCGTACCCTGGTCGCGTTGGACGCGGTCGCCGAGCGGGCCGCGGGCGGTGGCTTCGGTCCGCCGCCGCGCAGCCGGGAGCAGGTGCTGGGCACCCCGCGGTACCCGGTGGCGACGTTCGACGAGGAGCAACAGCTCTGGGGGTACGCGGACGCCGACGGCGAGCTGGTCATCGCGTACCGGTACGCGGAGGCGCAGCCGTTCTCCGAGGGACTGGCCTGGGTCCGCCGACCGGAAGCGTCCCGCTGGGCGCTCATCGACACCACCGGCGCGGCGCTGATCGAGGCGAACAACGGCTACCGGGCGGTCGGTGGGTTCTCCGAGGGACTGTCCTGGGTGTCCATGGACGGCAAGGGCCGCTGGATGGCCGTCGACCAGATGAACATCGTGAAGATCCCACCCGGTTACGAGGAGGCGCGGCCGTTCCGCAACGGGCTGGCGGCGGTCCGGCAGAACGGCGGTTGGGGCGCGGTGGACCGGACCGGGACGGTCGTGGTGCCGACCCGCTACCACGGTCTGGGCACGTCCCTGGCCGACGGTCGGCACCTGGACGGCTTCACCTCCGACGGCCTGGCCGTGGTCGAGCTGGCCGGCCGCCGGGGCGTGGTGGATCGGAGCGGCCGGGTGGTGGTGGCGCCCGCGTACCCGACGCTCGTGGTGCATCCGGTGGCGTTCCTGGTCACCACCGAGTCGGGGCGGTGGGGCGCGCTGGACCGGCGCGGCGAGCCGCTCATCGATCCGGTGCACCGGGGCCGCGCGGAGGTCACCGCCGAGATCGACCGGCTGCTCACCGACGCCAGCCCGGTGCTCTGACCCGGTCTCACGCCGTCGGCGGGGGCCCCAGCAGCTCGATGCCGTTGCGGGCCGCGGCGTGCCCGAGCGCGGCCGGGTCGATCGGGCCGGGGTCGGGCAGCCGGCGTTCCGGCGCTGGCACGCCGGCCTCCGCGGCGAACCGCTCGAACCCGGCGGGGGTGGTGATCTGGAGCGCGCGCAGCGGCTCGTCGGGGCCGACCACGAAGCTGTGCGCGATCCCCACCGGCAGCAGGACGAAGTCCCCGGGGCCGGCGGTGAGGCTCTGCCCGTCGCAGTGGAACCGGGCGGTGCCGGAGAGCACGTAGAACATCTCGTCCTCGACCTGGTGGCGGTGCAACGGCGGGGCGAAGCCGGGCGGGTTGACGAACTCGGCGACGGTGAGCCGGTCCCGGGTGTGCCGGCCACCGGCCTTCACGGTGCACAGGCTGCCGAGGAACCAGTGGGCCTCGCCGTCGTCAGGACCGAGCAGGTAGGGGCGGATGGACATGAGGGCCTCCCGGCTTTCCGATGGACGTGGAGACATTCGATAGCCATTGGTATGGTGAATATACGGTTAGTATCGCGACGTCATGGCTGGAGTCAAGGACGGAAAGCGCCCCTACCGCTCCCCGGTACGCGAGGAGAACGCCCGCCGCACCCGGCAGGCGGTGGTGCGGGCCGCGACCGAGCTGTTCGTCGCACGCGGGTACGCGGCGACGTCGCTGGCCGACGTGGCGGCCGAGGCCGGCGTCGCCCGGCCCACCGTGTTCGCCGCGTTCGGGTCCAAGGCCGCGCTGCTGCGGCAGGTGCTCGACGAGGCGCTCGCCGGGGACGACGAGCCGGTGCCGGTGGCCCGGCGTCCGTGGTTCCAACCGGTCTGGGAGGCGCCCGACCAGGGCGGGGTGCTCGACGCGTACGCCGGGGTCTGCACGCTGATCGGCCACCGCGCGGCCGGCGCGTTCGAGACCGTGCGCCGGGCCGCGGACGAGGCGCCCGAGGTGGCCGAACTGTGGGAGACCCTGCTGCGCAACCGCCGGGCGGGAGCCCGGATGGTGGTCGACCGGCTGCTCACCCTGGACGGCCCGCTGCGGCCGGACACCGACACCGAGCGTGCCGTGGACGGCCTGTGGTTCTACAACGATCCGGCGCACTACGCGGCGCTGGTGCACCGGTGCGGGTGGACCGAGGAGAGCTTCCGCCGGTGGCTCGGCGCCCGGATGCGGGACGCGCTGCTACCGGCGTGAACGCCGCGCGGCACCGGCCGGCGGGCGGGACTAGGGTCGGGAGCATGGAATTCCGACACCTGGGCCGCTCCGGCCTGATGGTCAGCGAGATCTCGTACGGCAACTGGATCACCCACGGCTCGCAGGTCGAGGAGGAGGCCGCCGTCGCCTGTGTGCGGGCCGCCCTCGACAGTGGCATCACCACCTTCGACACCGCCGACGTCTACGCCGGCACCCGTGCCGAGTCGGTGCTCGGCCGCGCGCTCTCCGGCGAGCGCCGCGAGGGGCTGGAGATCTTCACGAAGGTGTACTGGCCGACCGGTCCGGGCCGCAACGACCGGGGCCTGTCCCGCAAGCACATCATGGAGTCGATCGACGGCTCGCTGCGCCGCCTGCAGACCGACCACGTCGACCTCTACCAGGCCCACCGCTACGACTACAGCACCCCGCTGGAGGAGACGATGGAGGCCTTCGCCGACGTCGTGCGCTCCGGCAAGGCGCACTACATCGGCGTCTCGGAGTGGAAGGCGTCGCAGCTGCGCGAGGCGCACGCGCTGGCCCGTGAGCTGCGCATCCCGCTGATCTCCAACCAGCCGCAGTACTCGATGCTGTGGCGGGTCATCGAGACCGAGGTCGTCCCGGCCAGCGAGGAGCTGGGCATCGGCCAGATCGTCTGGTCGCCGATGGCCCAGGGCGTCCTCTCCGGCAAGTACCTGCCGGGTCAGCCGCCGCCGGCCGGCTCGCGCGCCACCGACGAGAAGTCCGGCGCCGACTTCATCGCCAAGTGGCTCACCGACGACGTGCTGACCCGGGTGCAGCGGCTCAAGCCCCTGGCCGAGCAGGCCGGGCTGACCATGCCGCAGCTCGCCGTCGCGTGGGTGCTGCAGAACCCGAACGTCGCCTCGGCGATCATCGGCGCGTCCCGGCCCGAGCAGGTGCACGACAACGTCAAGGCGGCGGGCGTGAAGCTCGACGCCGAGCTGCTCAAGGCGATCGACGAGATCGTCGAGCCGGTCACCGAGCGGGACCCGGCCCAGACCGAGAGCCCGGCCCAGCGCCCGTGACGCCCGGTCCCGGGCCGGCGGTCGACCGCCGGCCCGGGCCGCCGCGTCAGGAGCGGATCGGCGCGTCAGCCCTGCCAGAAGCGGATCAGGTAGAAACCGAGCTGGTACAGCTCCCGGGGCAGGCCGAGCGCCTCGCCGACGGCGAAGACCCCGCCGAAGAACACCCGGTTGATCTGCGGGCTCCACAGCAGCGCGAAGAGCAGGATGAACCCGTACGGGGCGAACAGGTCGTACATCCGCCGGTAGGCGGGGCTGAGCCAGGGCTGGAGCATGTTGCCGCCGTCCAGGCCCGGCACCGGCAGCAGGTTGAGCACACTGGCGGTGAGCTGGAGGAACGCGAGCAGGCCGACGCCGGCCCAGAACTCCAGCGGGCCGCCCAGGCCCGGTCCCCAGGTCAGCGCCGCCACCAGCACCAGGGTGAACAACACGTTGGTGGCCGGCCCGGCCAGGCTGACCAGCGTGTGCCGCAGCCGCCCGGGAATGGCGTGCCGGTCGACCCAGACCGCGCCGCCGGGCAGGCCGATGCCGCCGAGCAGCACCACGACCACCGGCAGCACGATCGACAGCAGCGGGCTGGTGTACTTCAGCGGGTTGAGCGTCAGGTAGCCCCGGTGCGCGATGTCCCGGTCGCCGGCCCGGTACGCGACCACGGCGTGGGCGTACTCGTGCAGACAGAGCGACACCAACCAGCCCGACACCACGAACAGGAACACGTCGAACCGGACGTTGCCGTAGCGGTTCCAGGTCATCACCCCGGCGGTCACGAAGAGCGCGACGAGCGCCAGGAAGATCGGGCTGGGTCGGAACGCCGCCCGGGGCACGCCGAGCACCAGCGGGTCACCCGGGCGGTCGTAGCCGGTCATTCGGCCGGGGGCTGCAGGCTCATCCGGTATTCCACCCGGTCGTCCTCGACCAGTGAGACGGTGGTGACGCCGGACGTCGCGAGCTCCCGCCAGGTCTGGCCGATCCAGGACTCGGCGTCCGCCTGATTCGGGAACGACTCAGCCGGCCCGTCGACCGCTTCGCCGTTCGTGCCCTCGTACCGCCAGCTCCACGCCATGCCGCGTCTCCCCTCGCCGCCGTCGTCCCGTGGGACGCCAAACCCCCGCAAGCCTAGTCGGCCCGCCGCGTGCCGGCCCGCCGCCACATGGATCATGCCGGTCGCCGGCCGGTGCGGTGTCGCGGCACCGACGTCGGCAGTGGTGCTCGGCGACCGGCCCCCGCCCCGGCGATCGTGCGGTTGCCGCCCCGACAGAACCGCCATTTCCGGCATCCCGGGGGCCGCAACCGCAAGATCGACGCGGAGAGGGGGCGGGGAGGGGCGGGGTGGGGGCGGGAGAACTAAGGTACGGGCATGTCCGTTGACGGGTGGCACACCCTCCTCGTGCTCGGCGGTATCCGCTCCGGCAAGTCCGAGTTCGCCGAGTCACTGGTCGCCGACGCGCCCACGGTCCGATACGTCGCCACCGCCCCCGCCGGGGACCCGGAGGACACCGAGTGGGCGGGCCGCCTCGCGGCGCACCGCGCCCGCCGGCCGGGGAGCTGGACCACCGAGGAGACCGCGGCGGATCCGGGCCGGCTGGCCGCGGTGATCACCGCCGCCGGCCCGAACGACACCGTGCTCGTGGACGACCTCGGTGGCTGGGTGACCGTGCTGCTCGACCCGGCCCACCAGCCGGCCGACGACACCGCCACCGTCGCCGAGCTGGCCGCCGCGGTACGCGCGAGCCAGGCGCGGCTGGTCCTGGTCAGCCCGGAGGTCGGGCTGTCGCTGGTGCCCACCACACCGCTGGGCCGGGCGTTCACCGACGCGCTGGGCGCGACCAACCGGGCGGTCGCCGACGCCTGCGACGCGGTCGCGCTCGTGGTGGCCGGCCAGAC
>NZ_CADEAU010000276.1 GCF_902825405.1 Micromonospora maritima
CGGTGGCGGCGTTCGAGCGGTGGCGGCTGGGCCTGGTCGACGACCGGCCGGTGGCCGGGCCCCGGTGGCGTGGCCCGCTGGCCCGCTACACCGAGGGCGCCGCGTGGCGGGAGGTGGCGTACATCGCCTGGCTGGGCACCGTGGTGCCGCTGGCGTACGGCACGTTCGCGCTGCTCGTGCTGCTCGACCTCGCGCTCGTCGCCGGTCCGTGGCTGGCCGGCGGCCAGGAGCGGATCGTGCTGGTCCGGGTCACCATCGACTCCCCGGCCGAAGCCGTGCCGTGGGCGGTCGCCGGCGTACTCGCCGCGCCGGCGCTGCTCTACCTGGCCGGCCTGCTGGTCGCGGGCCAGGCCGCGGTGGCCCGGTGGCTGCTGGACGCCACGCCCGACGGGACGGCGCTGCGCGAGGTGACCCGGTCGCGGGCCCGCCTGGTGAGCGCCTACGAGGCCGAGCGCCGGCGCATCGAGCGGGACGTGCACGACGGGGCGCAGCCGAGGCTGACCGGCCTCACCCTCCAGCTCGGCCTGGCGCGCCTCGACGTGCCGGCGGACTCCCCCGCCGCCCGTCCGCTGGCCGTGGCGCACGAGCAGGCCAAGGAGCTGATGGTGCTGTTGCGCGGGATCGTCCAGGGCATCCGTCCGCCGCAGCTCACCGAACTCGGTCTGGCCGGCGCGGTGGGCGAGCTGGCGGCGAGGTCGGTCGTGCCGGTCAGCGTCCGCGCGGACCTGCCCCGTCCGATGCCGGAGCTGGTCGAGACCACCGCCTGGTACGTGGTCTCCGAGGCGCTGGGCAACGTGGCGCGGCACGCCGGGGCGACGCGCGCCGAGGTCCGGCTGACCCAGGGTGACCGCCGGCTGGTGGTGGAGGTCGAGGACGACGGGCGGGGCGGCGCCGACCCGGACCGGGGCACCGGCCTGACCGGGCTGGCGGACCGGGTGGCCGCGGCCGACGGCAGGTTGCTGCTGGCCAGCCCGGCCGGCGGGCCTACCCTGGTCCGGGTGGAGCTGCCGTGCCGTCCGTGACCCGGGTCGTCCTGGCCGAGGACGAGGTCCTGCTCCGGGAGGGGCTGGTCGGCCTGCTGACCCGGTTCGGCTTCGCGGTGGCCGCCGCGGTCGGCTCCGCCCCGGCACTGCTCGACGCCGCCCGCGCCCACCGCCCGGATCTGCTGGTGACCGACATCCGGATGCCGCCGGCGCACCGCGACGACGGCCTGCGCGCGGCCGTCACGCTCCGCGCCGAACGCCCCGACCTCGCCGTCGTGGTGCTCAGCCAGCACGTGCAGAGCGGGTACGCGGCGGCGCTGCTCGACAGCGGTGACGGCCGGCGCGTCGGCTACCTGCTCAAGGACCGGGTCGCCGACGTCGCCGAGTTCGCCGACACCCTGCGCCGGGTGGCGACCGGCGGCACCGCCGTCGACCCGGACGTGGTGCGGCACCTGCTGCGCCGCCCGCGTGACCCGCTCGACGCGCTGTCCCGGCGGGAGCGCGAGGTGCTGGGGCTGGTCGCGGAGGGCCACTCCAACGCGGCGATCGCGGCCCGCCTGCACGTCACCGAGGCGGCGGTCGGCAAGCACGTCGGCAACATCCTGGCCAAGCTCGACCTGCCGCCGGACGAGGACACCAACCGCCGGGTGCTGGCCGTGCTCGCCTACCTGCGCTCCGCAGGCTGACCGGGCTACAGACCCATCGGGGTCGGGTCGGTGGCCAGTGCCCGGAACCGCTCGCGCGGGTCGGGCACCAGCCGCCGGGCGGTCAGGTCGAGCAGCCCGCCGACCCCGGTCACCGCGGCGACCGGCGTCCCGTCGGGCCGGGTGAAGTCCTGCACGATCTGGAACGTCTTGCCCTCGCCCCAACGGAAGTCGCAGGTCACGTCGACCTCGTCGCCGCCACGCAGCTCCCGCAGGTAGCGCACGGTCACCTCCAGGGCGACCGGCCCGACGCCGCCGGCGATCAGCCGGTCCTGGGCGATGCCGGCGGCGCGCAGGCACTCCCAGCGGGCGTGCTCGGCGTACTGGAGGTAGACGGCCTGGTTGAGGTGGCCCTGGGTGTCCAGCTCGTAGCCGCGTACGGTGACGCGGACCCGGAACGGATCTGCCATGGTCGGCAGCCTAGTCAGCGCCCTCCGGCGCGGCGGTCTCGACGAGCGTGCCGTCGGCCAGCCGCAGCCAGCGGTCCACCCCGATCGCGGCGAGGAAGCGCGGGTCGTGGCTGACCACGACAAGGGCTCCCCGGTACGCGCCGAGCGCACTCTCCAGTTGCGCGACGCTGTCCAGGTCGAGGTTGTTCGTGGGCTCGTCGAGCAGCAGCAACTGCGGCGCGGGCGAGGCGTTCAGCACGCAGGCCAGGGTGGCGCGCAGCAGCTCGCCGCCGGAGAGCACGCGCACCGGCAGGTGCGCCCGGTCGCCGCGGAACAGGAACCGGGCCAGCAGGTTCATCCGCGCGGCGTCGGCGAGCCCGGGCGCGAACACGGCCAGGTTCTCGGCGACCGTGCGCGCCGGGTCGAGCAGGTCCAGGCGCTGCGACAGGTAGGCCACCCGGCCCTCGACCCGGGTCGCGGTGCCGGAGACCGGCGGCTGGTCGCCGTGGACCAGGCGCAGCAGGGTGGACTTGCCGGCGCCGTTTCCGCCGGTGAGCGCGATCCGCTCCGGCCCGCGGATGCTCAGGTCGATCCCGTCGCCGCCGAACACCTGTCGTCCGTCGTACTCGGCGCGCAGCCGCTCGCCGTGGAAGACGGTCCGGCCGGCGGGAACGGTGGTGTCGGGCAGGTCGATGACGATCCGGTCGTCCTGGCGGGCGGCCCGGCTGGCCTGGTCCAGCCGGCTCTGGGCGTCACCGACGCGCGCCGCGTGCGTCTCGGCGGCGCGGCCGGCGGAGACCTGGGCACTCTGCTTCAGGCCGCCGGCGACGAT
Source organism: Micromonospora maritima (assembly GCF_902825405.1). Lineage (GTDB taxonomy): Bacteria > Actinomycetota > Actinomycetes > Mycobacteriales > Micromonosporaceae > Micromonospora > Micromonospora maritima. The sequence continues at coordinate 2,909 of NZ_CADEAU010000276.1, forward strand.
CCGGGCCAGCCCGGCGTCGGGCAGGTTCCGTGCGGCGGTGGAGGCGCGCCGGGCGGCCCGTTCGCGGGCCTGTTGCAGCTCCCGCTTCTGCCGCTTGAGGTCCTGCTCGGCGCTGCGGACCTGCCGCTCGGCGACCTCCCGCTCGGCGCGTACGGCCTGCTCGTAGGCGGTGTAGTTGCCGCCGTACCAGCGGATCTCGTCACCTTCGAGCGCGGCGATCCGGTCCATCTCGTCGAGCAGCGCGCGATCGTGACTGACCACCAGCAGGCAGCCGGACCAGCCGCGCAGCACCGCGGTCAGCCGGTCCCGAGCGTCCTCGTCGAGGTTGTTCGTCGGCTCGTCGAGCAGCAGCACGTCCGGGCGGCGCAGCAGCTGCCCGGCCAGGCCGAGGGAGATCACCTGGCCGCCGCTGAGCGTGCCCAGGCGGCGGTCCAGCGCGACCTCGCCCAGGCCCAGCCGGTCCAGCTCGGCGTGGGTGCGTTCCTCCACGTCCCAGTCGTCGCCGACGGCGGTGAAGTGCTCCTCCCGGGCGTCGCCTGCCTCGATGGCGTGCAGCGCGGCGATGGCCCGGTCGACGCCGAGGACCTGGGCGACGGTCTGCTCGACGGCGAAGGGCAGGTGCTGGGGCAGGTAGCCGAGCACCCCCCGCACGGTGACCGAGCCGGCGGTCGGGCGCAGCTCGCCGGCGATCAGCCGCAGCAGCGTGGTCTTGCCGGTGCCGTTGGGCGCGACCAGGCCGGTCCGGCCGGCGGGCACGGAGAAGGACAGGTCGGTGAAGACCGGAGTCTGGTCCGGCCAGGAGAAGGAGAGCGCGGAGCTGACGACGTAGGCGTCGGACATGATCGACCTCTGAGGAAGGGACGCCGGAGCGCGACACGGCGCTCGGCGGAGACAGGGGGACGACGAAGATGGCCGCGGCGACGGCGCGGGATGCGCGTCGGCGGCCGTCCGGGGCTCTCACCCGGAGATGTCGTCGTCACCTGCCATGATCACTCCACTCCTCGGCGGGACCCGACCACCATAGCTCACCGGCGACAAATCGGCGTGCGGGTTCGTCCGGGACCGCCTAGCCTGCCCGGCGTGACCCTGACGATCATGACCCTGGCCGAGCGTCCCGACCTGGCGCCGCTGCTCGACACCGGCTTCGACGGCGCCTGGCCGCCGTTCATGCTCTGGGACCCGATGGGCGCGGTCTACTACAACGTCGCCGACGACCTCTATCCCGAGTTCGTGTTCGCGGCGGTGGATCCCGCCGAGCCGGACCGCGTCGTCGCCCGGGCCTACGCGGTGCCGCTGCGCTGGACCGAGGACGCGCTGCCCGACGGCGGCTGGGACCGGATGATCCAGCGGGCCACGCTCGGCCGGCTCACCGGGTCCACCCCCAACCTGGTCTCGGCGCTGGAGATCTGCGTCCACCCGGACCGGCGCGGCGACGGCGTGTCCGCGCTCATGCTCGCGGCGATGCGGACCGCCGTCGCGCGGTACGGCTTCGACACGCTGGTGGCGCCGGTGCGACCCAGCGGCAAGGCCGCCGTCCCGGACGTGCCGATGGCCGAGTACGCGGCGCGCCGGCGCCCGGACGGGCTGCCCGAGGACCCGTGGCTTCGGGTGCACGTGCGCGCCGGCGGCGTCATCGAGCGGGTCGCGCCGAGGTCGATGACGATCACCGGCACGCTCGCCGACTGGCGGGGATGGACCGGCCTGCCGTTCGACACCAGCGGCCCGGTGCACGTGCCCGGCGCACTGGCCCCGGTGCTCGTCGACGTGGCGCACGACCACGCCGCCTACGTGGAGGCCAACGTGTGGGTGCGGCACCGGCTCTGAGCTCGGCCGGCCCCCGCGCGGGCTCAGGCCGGCCAGGCGTGGCCGATGCCGTCGAGCAGGAGGACCACCCCCTCGGTGGCGGCCTCCCGGTCGCGGGAGATCGCCCGGTACTCCGGCGAGGTGGACCAGCGCTCGAAGTCCTCCCGGTTGTCGAACGACATGAGGACCACCTTGTCGTGCGGCCACTCGCCCTCCACCACCCAGGGCGCGGTGTCGGCGGCGAGCAGCCGGCCACCGTGGCGGGCCAGCACCGGCAGGAAGGCGGCGACGTACCGGTCGTAGCGGGCCCGGTCGTGAACGGTGAGCTGCGCGAGGGCGTAGACGGTCACCGGGCCAGGCTACCGATCGGTGGACGTCGACGGTGTCCTCCGTGGGGACGGGGTCGACCGTCCGCGCGCACCTGCGCCAGATGTCCGAAGTGCTCTGGCCATCATGGCCCTGAGCTGCGGATACTTGTCGCAGGGGCCGCGCGTGCAGCCGCGCGGCGTGGGGGAAGGTGGACGCGATGATCGACCAGGAGACCCAACCCGAGGCCGTACCGGAGCAGCCGGGGAAGGCGCCGGAGAGCCGCCCGGTCCGTCCGCCCGGCGGTGGGGTGCCCACCGCCGTGTGGCAGGTCCGGGTCCGCACCAAGCTCGACGACCTGTACCAGCAGCTGGCCGCACTGGCGGCGCGTGATCCCGACCGGGCCGCCGCGCTGCGTGCCCACCTGTCCGGGGTGGAGGCGGTGCTCGGTCGCAGCGGCGTCGTCGAGTGGCTGCGCGGCGGCAGCCTGGAGTACGCCTGGCAGACCGTCCACTCGGTGGAACGGGCCATGGTGGAGTTGCGGACCCCGGAGGAGCTGGTCGGCCTGCTCGGCGCGTACCGGAGCGCGGCGGCACAGTTCCTGGCCGCCGACGACAAGGTGCTCACCGATCTGGACCCGGCGGCCGACGCGGCGACGCCCGCCCTGCTGCGGGCGAAGGTGCAGGCGTTGCTGCTGCGCTACCACTCGGTGTCGGAGGAGTTCCACGAGTCGGTGCGCCGGCTGCGCAACCGGATGCTCGGGCTGTCCGTGTTCGCGCTCGTCGCGGACGTCCTGGTGGTGCTGGTGCAGTGGCGCAGCCACGACGTGCGGCTGCTCAAGGCACCTGTGGACGCCGCCGGCGTACCGGCCTGGCGGTTGCTGTTCTTCGTGCTGATCGCCGGGGCGCTCGGCGCGTTCATCAGCGCCCTGCCCTCGATGATCACCTCCCGGTCCGGCGGCCTGCCCTACAAGCTGCCGTTCCAACAGGGCCTGCTGAAGCTCGCGATCGGGCCGCTGGTCGCGGTCGTCGGCATCATGCTGGTCATCGGCGGCCTGGTCGAGACGACCGTGAACAGCACCGCCGCGCTGCTGGGGGTGGCCATCGTGTTCGGCGCCGGCCAGCAGGCGGTCACCGCGTTCGCCGACCGCCGGGCGGCCGAGCTGCTGGGGCCGGCGACGAAGGGCTGACCCACCCGCGGGCCGCCCGACCTGGGTAGCCTGGCGCCATGATCTTCATCACCGCCAAGTTCCGGGTCCGCCCGGAGGACGCCGACGCCTGGCCGCGGATCGCCGCCGACTTCACCGGGGCGACCCGCGCCGAGCCGGGCTGCCTGTGGTTCGACTGGTCCCGCAGCCTCGACGACCCGACCGAGTACGTGCTGGTCGAGGCGTTCCGCGACGACGCGGCCGGTGCGGCGCACGTGCAGTCGGCGCACTTCCGTGAGGCCCAACGCACGCTGCCGCCGCACCTGGCCGAGACGCCGCGGATCGTCAACGCCACCGTGCCGCAGCAGGACTGGTCCCGCCTGGGCGAGATGGCCGTGCCCGGCGACGAGTGAGCCGCGCCGGTCAGGGGATGGTCAGGCCGTACGCGGCGAGGATCTCCAGGATCGGCTGGTAGTAGCTGGTCCCACCGCTCGTGCAGTTGCCGCTGCCGCCGGAGAGGATCCCGAGGACCGTGCCGGTGGCGGCCACGTAGAGCGGGCCGCCACTGTCGCCGGGCTCGGCGCAGATGTTCGTGCGGATCAGCCCGCTGACGCTGCCCTCGGCGTAGTTGACCGTCTGGTTCAGCCCGGTCACGGTGCCGCAACGCACGCCGGTGGTGGCGCCGCTGCGGCAGACCGCCTGCCCGACGTAGGCGGAGCCGGCGCCGTAGACGGTGACCTGGCCCGGGTGGGTGTACACGGCGCTCGGGTGCGCGACCGTGCCGGTGTAGCGCACCACGCCGTAGTCGTTGCCGGGGAAGCTGCTGCCGGTGCGGCTGCCCAGCACGGTGGTGCGGGCGCCGTCGGCGTACCAGGTGCCGGCGAGGTTCGTGCAGTGCCCGGCGGTGACGAAGTACCAGGTGCTGCCGCTGCGCACGTTCGCGCCCAGCGAGCAGCGCCCGCCGCCGCCGTAGATGGCCTGACCGCCGGCGATGAGCGGGCGCAGCCGGCCGGGCTCGTGACGCAGCACCGCACCGGCCCGCGCGGCGTCGCG
>NZ_CADEAU010000277.1 GCF_902825405.1 Micromonospora maritima
TTCCGATCTCCCGGCGTCGCCCCGCCGTTCGCCGCCCCGCCCACCGAGGGCGGTCGCTCCCGGCTCTGGCTCGGCCTCGGGGTCGGCGCGCTGGCGGTGCTGCTCTGCTGCGGCGGAGGCGGCGCGGCAGTGGTCGGGCTGGCCGTGAGCAACGTGCGGGCGGTCGGGGAGCAGGGCCGGGCCGTCACCGACGACTACTACCAGGCGCTCGTCACGCGGGAGTGGTCCAAGGCGTACGACCAGCTCTGCGACGACGCCCGGCGACGCGAGTCCCGGCCGGAGTTCGAGCAGCGGGTCGCCACCGAGCCGCAGATCTCCGGCTACCGGGTGGGTGACGTCGACACCACCACGCTGACCGTGCCGGTGGACGTGACGCTGGCCGGCGGCCGGCGGGAGGCGCAGACCGTCACGCTGGCGCCCGACCGGCAGACCGGTGGCATGGAGGTCTGCGGGGTGAGCTGAGGCGCTCCCCGGTATTCTGCTGGGCCCGGGACCGACGCGGTCGTACCGTTGTCCCGAACAGCCCGGTTCCATCCATCTCAACCGCGCCGACCGCCAGCCGGCGTAGGAGGAAACATGCCAGCCGACCGTATCGACGCCATCGTCAGCCTCGCCAAGCGCCGGGGCTTCGTCTTCCCCTCCAGCGAGATCTACGGGGGCACCCGGTCGGCCTGGGACTACGGTCCACTCGGCGTCGAGCTGAAGGAGAACGTCCGCCGGCAGTGGTGGCGGACCATGGTCCAGCAGCGCGACGACGTCGTCGGCCTCGACTCGGCGGTCATCCTGGCCCGCAAGGTCTGGGAGGCCAGCGGCCACATCGCCGAGTTCGTCGACCCGCTCACCGAGTGCCAGTCCTGCCACAAGCGGTTCCGCGCCGACCACCTGGAGGAGGCGTACGAGGCCAAGCACGGCAAGCCGCTGACCTCGCTGACGGAGCTGAACTGCCCCAACTGCGGCAACAAGGGCACCTTCACCGAGCCGAAGATGTTCAACGGCCTGATGAAGACCTACCTGGGCCCGGTGGAGAGCGACGAGGGCCTGCACTACCTGCGCCCGGAGACCGCCCAGGGCATCTTCGTCAACTACAAGAACGTGGAGACGGTCGCCCGCAAGAAGCCGCCGTTCGGCATCGCGCAGACCGGCAAGTCGTTCCGCAACGAGATCACCCCGGGCAACTTCATCTTCCGGACCCGGGAGTTCGAGCAGATGGAGATGGAGTTCTTCGTCGAGCCGGGCACCGACGAGCAGTGGCACGAGTACTGGCTCTCCGAGCGCTGGAACTGGTACCTCGACCTGGGCCTGTCCGAGGAGAACCTGCGCTTCTACGAGCACCCCAAGGAGAAGCTCTCCCACTACTCGAAGCGCACGGTCGACATCGAGTACAAGTTCCGGTTCGGCGGCACCGAGTTCGCCGAGCTGGAGGGCATCGCCAACCGCACCGACTTCGACCTGTCCACGCACAGCAAGCACTCCGGCGTCGACCTGTCGTACTTCGACCAGGGCAAGGGCGAGCGCTGGATGCCGTACGTGATCGAGCCGGCGGCCGGCCTCACCCGCGCGGTGCTGGCGTTCCTGCTGGAGGCGTACGACGAGGACGAGGCGCCGAACACCAAGGGCGGCGTGGACAAGCGCACCGTCATGCGCTTCGACCCGCGGCTGGCCCCGGTCAAGGTCGCCGTGCTGCCGCTGTCGCGCAACGAGGCGCTCTCGCCGAAGGCCAAGCAGCTCGCCACCGACCTGCGCAAGCGTTGGGTGGTCGAGTTCGACGACTCGCAGGCGATCGGCCGCCGCTACCGCCGGCAGGACGAGATCGGCACGCCGTTCTGCGTCACCGTCGACTTCGACACCCTCGACGACAACGCCGTCACGGTGCGGAACCGGGACACCATGGCCCAGGAGCGCGTCGCGCTGGACCAGGTCGAGCGCTACCTGATCGAGCGCCTCCCCGGCTGCTGAGGTGTAAGGAAGGGCCCCTTCTTAACGCCTGGCGTAGAGAAGGGGCCCCTTCTTAACACCGTCATCAAGGGGAGATCGGCTCCGCTCGTACGCCGGTCGCGGCACCCAGTCCGCGCCGGGCGGCGTACGCGTCCTCCACCGTGCGCCGCACGCGGCCCGGCTCCCTCCGGATCTGCACCGGGGTGAAGTGCAGGATGAGCACCCCGTGCCGGCTCAGCTCGTTGTGCCGGTCCAGCGTCCGCGCCCAGTCGTTCGGGCTGAGGTGGTACTCCCGCGAGTCGACCTCCAACGCCACCGCGCAGTCGGCGAGGTAGCCGTCCGGCGTCGGCAGCCGGGTGCCGTCGGCCGCCGACAGCCGCGGGTTCCAGAGGATCCCGGTGAGCACGCCGCTGCCGCTCAGGCACTCCCGCAGCTCGGTCTCCGGCGCCGAACGGACCCCGTCGGTGATCTCCGCGAACGCCTTCCGGATCAGGGCGGTACGGCTACGCCTGGCCCGGCGGATCTCCAGGTCCAGGCTGGCCAGGTCGGTGAAGCCGCGCTGGACGGCTTCGGCCACGGTCGCCCGTACCGGCCGCAGATGGCGCAGGTCGCGGGCCGCGTCCACCACCGCCCGCGCCGGCGAGCACACCGGATACAGCGCGGTCCGCCGGGCCCGCGGATCAAGCTCCAGGGCGCGCGCGATCACCGCGTGACCGGCCGAGCGGCGCCGCACGTGGTGCGGCAGGATCAGGTGTACGTCAGTGGTGCGCGGGCTGTACCGGAAGCCGTACCAGATCAGCGCGGCCAGACCGGTGAGCTGTGCGTCGGCGCCCGCGTAGAGCGCCGCCGAGATGCGTCGTTGCTCGTCGGTGAGGGTGCCGGTGACGAGCGCGTACGTGGCCGGCAGCACGCGTTGCCACAGGCCGCGCCGGGTCTGCCGGTACAGGTACATGTCGTCGAATCCGACGCCGAGAAGCTGCGTACGCGTGACGATCTGCTGCTGACGTTCCGCCAGGTCGCTCAGTTCGGGTGGCTGTTCGGTCATGCCCGGCAGCGTGCGGCTTCGACCGGTCCACTTCCTGCCCGTGCGCCCGACCTGTGGACAGCCGTCGTCGTTGTGGAAAACCGTCTGCTGCGGGGTCGGCTGTGATACGTGCCCTGTTAAGAAGGGGCCCCTGCTCTACCGGAGACGTTCACAGGGGGCCCTTCCTTACACTTGTGCGGTGACCGCTCCGACCCTGCCCGCCCTGCGCCCGCTCACTCTCGGCCCGCACCAGGTCTGGCCGCCGGTGGTGCTCGCGCCGATGGCCGGGATCACCAACGTCGGCTTCCGCCGGCTCTGTCGGGAACAGGGTGGCGGCATCTACGTCTGCGAGATGATCACCACGCGGGCGCTCGTCGAGCGGAACCCGAAGACGCTGCGCATGATCGCGTTCGGCGCCGAGGAGCAGCCGCGCAGCCTCCAGCTCTACGGCACCGACCCGGAGATCACCGCCGCCGCGGTGCGGATCGTGGTCGAGCGCGATCTCGCCGACCACATCGACCTCAACTTCGGCTGCCCGGTCCCCAAGGTCACCCGCCGGGGCGGCGGGTCCGCCCTACCGTGGCGGCGTCGGCTCTTCGCCCGGCTGGTCAGGGCCGCGGTGGCCGCCGCGTCGCCCGCCGGGGTGCCGGTCACGGTCAAGATGCGCAAGGGCATCGACGACGACCACCTGACGTACGTCGAGGCCGGGCTGGCCGCCCAGGACGCCGGCGTCGCGGCGGTCGCCCTGCACGGGCGTACGGCCGCCCAGCGCTACTCCGGCACCGCCGACTGGGACGCGATCGCCACGCTCAAGTCGGCGCTCGACGTGCCGGTGCTCGGCAACGGCGACATCTGGGAGGCCGACGACGCGCTGCGGATGGTCGCCCACACCGGGGTCGACGGCGTGGTGATCGGGCGCGGCTGCCTGGGCCGGCCGTGGCTCTTCGCCGACCTGGAGGCCGCCTTCAACGGCCGCCCGGAGCGACGGCTGCCCTCGCTGGGCGAGGTGGCGGTGACCATGCGCCGGCACGCCGAGCTGCTGGTGGACCAGTTCGTCGCCGGGGCCCGCAACCCGGCCCGGGGTGAGCGGGACGGCTGCACCGACTTCCGCAAGCACGTGGCCTGGTATCTGAAGGGCTTCCCGATCGGCGGCGAGCTGCGCCGGTCGCTCGCCATGATCGAGAGCTTGGCGCAGCTCGACGACCTGCTCGCCGAGCTCGACCCGACGGTGCCGTTCCCGGTGGAGAACCTGGGCCAGCCGCGCGGCCGGACCAACTCCCCGGGCAAGGTGTTCCTGCCGGACGGGTGGCTGGCCAGCCGCGACGACGACACCCCGCCGGAGGGCGCCGAGCTGGACGACTCCGGCGGCTGACCCCGGACAGACCGAAGGGCCCGACCCCCACGGGGTCGGGCCCTTCGTCGTCCGGTCAGGAGCTGTAGCCGCGGCTGGCGATCCAGTGCGCCAGGGCGTCCACGTCCATCCGGTAGGAGGCCTGGTCCGGGTTCGCCGAGTCGGCGATCGTCACGACCTTCCCGCCGTCGCGGTAGCCCACCACGCTGATGTAGTGGCCACCCTCGAAGGAGTGGGTGTTGCCGTCGGTGTCGGTCGCGGTGCCGGCGATGTTCGCCACCACGGCCCGGCCGTCGTCCACCGCGCGCACGATGTCGGCACGCAGCTTGTCGGTCTTCTCGCCGACCTTGTCCACGGGGATCTCGGTGGACTTGTAGACGTCCTTGCCGGTCTCCTTGTTCAGCACCGGCGTGATGTCGTTGATCGAGTTGGTGCCGGCCTCGGTGGTGCCCATCTCCTTGGCCATCGCGTCCACGTCGATGTTCTTGCCCTGCACGCTCAGCGCGTTACGGGCCGCGGCCGGGCCGCAGAAGTAGAAGTTGGGCTGGGCCTCGTAGCGCACGCCCAGCTCCCGCTCACCGTGACCCTGGCGGTCGGTCTGCACCTGGACGGCGCGCTCGGCCGGGGTGGCCTGGGCGGCGATCGCGGGGCCGGCGATGCCACCGGCGGTGGCGGCGATGCCGGCGACGGTCAGAGCGGTCTTGCGCAGCAGAGTGGTAGCCATGATCAGTTGCCTCTCTGTCGGGGGTACGCGGCGACGGGGGATGCCGCGAAGAAAGATCAGGTGGCCCGGTACGTGCGTCGGGCCGGTGGCCTGCGCGGGCGGCCAGGGGATGGCCTGCTCCGGCGGCTCGGGGATGTAACGCGGCGCGGTCTGCCATGTACAACGCCGCGCCCCCGCCCCCGATTCCACCCCACCGGTGACCCCGACCACCCGAAATCCGGACACCCACCCCGACACCGGACCCCCGCCGCACCCACCCGCAACCCGGCCACCTCAAGGCCGCCCCCCCCTGCCGCCCCCGCCCACAGGGCCGCCGCGCCCCACCCGGTGATCATGAAGTTGACGGCGACAAACCGGACATGAGCCGCCGCCAACCTCATGATCACCGCACCGGTGGCGGCGAGGACGTGGGCGGAGTTGCTCGTCCGGCCTCAGGGGGTGGTGGTGATGGGGGCGGGGTGGGGGGTGGGCTGGGTGGGGATCTGGGGCGGGGTGGAGGGCCAGGGGATCTCGGGGGAGGGGTGGAAGGTGATGCCGGCGGTGGTCCAGCGCGGGCCGTGGGCGGCCAGCCGGCTGCGGAACCGGGACCAGTCGTGCGTCTCGCGCGGTGACCAGCCCAGCTCGGCGACGGCGGGCAGGCGCGGGAAGAACATGTACTCGATCTCGGCCAGCGTCGTGACCGACTCGGTCCACAACGGCGCCTCCACGCCCAGCACCGCCTCGGCCGGTACGCCCTGCACGTGGCTGCCCGGATCCCACTCGTACGCCCGGCGCACGTCGATCAGACCGGCCCAGTCGTGGCCGATCGGGGTGTCCGGGGCGTACTTCATGTCCAGGTAGGCGTGGTTGCCGGGGGAGAGGATGACCCGGGCCCCCCGACGCACCGCCTCCGCCGTGTCCGGGTCGTCGCCGTTCGTGCCCCACCACTGCAGGACGCGTCCGTCGACGTGCTCGGTCGGGGCGAGCTGGTGCCAGCCGACGACCGTCTTCCCGGTGGCCGCGACCAGCGCCTGCGCCCGCGCGACGAAGGCGCGGTAGCTCTCCGCGGGCACCTTGAACGCCTCGTCGCCGCCGAGGTGCAGCCACGGCCCGGGGGTCAGCGCGGCCACCTCGCCGAGCACGTCGGCGACGAAGGCGTACGTCCGCTCGTCGGCCGGGTCGACGTAGCTGAACCCCACCTCGGTGCCGGTGTACGGCGGCGGCGCGGTCTTGTCGGGGGCCAGTTCGGGGTACGCGACGAGCGCCGCGTTCGTGTGGCCCGGCAGGTCGATCTCGGGCACCACGGTCACGTGGCGGCGTGCCGCGTACGCGACGATCCGGCGGTAGTCGTCCCGGGTGTACCAGCCGCCGGGACCGCCGCCGACCTCGGTGGCGCCGCCGACCTCGGCGAGCCGGGGCCACGAGTCGACGGCGATCCGCCAGCCCTGGTCGTCGGTGAGGTGCAGGTGCAGGTGGTTGAGCTTGTACCGGGCCAGGTGGTCGACCACCCGCAGCACGTCCCGGACGCCGAAGAAGTGCCGGGCGACGTCGAGCATGGCGCCCCGGTAGGGGAAACGCGGCCGGTCGACGACCGTGCCGCCGGGCATCACCCAGCGCTCGGCGACCGGCGTGGTGCTCTCCACCGCCGCGGGCAGGAGCTGCCGCAGCGTCTGCGCGCCGTGGAACAGGCCGGCCGGGGTGGCGGCGACGATCCGGACACCGGCGGCGGTGACGTCGAGGCGGTATCCCTCGTCCCCGAGCGCGTCGTCGTCACCGTCGCCGTCCCGGGTGCCGCCGGTCGGGGTCCCGCCGTCCCGGGCGTCACGCGGCGCGGCGCCGGCGGACCGGGTGTCCTGGGTCGGGATGTCGGCGGCGGCGGTCGGCGACAGGGTGAGCGTCAACCGGCCCTCGACCGGGTCGGCCGTGTCGGTCACCGGCAGCGGGAAGCCGGTCGCCGGGCGCAGCCAGCCGGCGAGCTGGTCGGCCACGTCCCGGCCGGCGGGGTCGATGCGCAGCGCCGCGTCCGGGGTCAGGGTGAAGTCGCCGTCCGGGTCGGGGAGGACCCGTTCCGGGGCGGGCACCACCGCGTCCAGGCGGACGGGTGCGGGCGGGTCTCGGAATACTTCAACCAGACCCAGCTCTCCGGCGCGTCGCTGGTGCGCAAGCTCGACTCCGGGCTCGACGTGGACAACGCGATCCGGG
>NZ_CADEAU010000278.1 GCF_902825405.1 Micromonospora maritima
ACCTCGCCCGCCGCCCGCCGCACGCTGCGCCCTCCGGCCGGCTACCGACTGGCCGCCTCGGTGCGCGCGCTGACCTTCAGCCCGTACGACCCGTGCGCGCGGATCGCCGCCGGGAGCTTCTGGTGGGCCACCCGCACCCCGGACGGACCGGGCACCCTGGCGCTGCGTCCGGAGGCCGGCGACCTGGTCGCCGAGGGGTACGGGCCGGGCGCGGCGTGGGTGGTCGAGCGGGCCGACCGGGTGGCCGGGCTGCGCGACGACCTGACCGGGTTCCCCGCGCTGGCCGCCGCACACCCGCTGGTCGCCCGGCTGGCCCACGAGCACCACGGGCTGCGGATGCCCGCCACCGGCCAGGTCTTCCCCCGGCTGCTGCGGGCGGTGTTCGAACAGAAGGTCACCGGCAAGGAGGCCTACCGGGCGTACGCGGCGACCGTGCGGCACTTCCGCGAGCCGGCGCCCGGCCCGCTGCAACCGCTGCTGCTGCCGCCCGAGCCGGCCGCGGTGGCCGCCACGCCCTACTGGGTCTTCCACCCGTTCGGCGTGGAGCAGCGGCGGGCCGACACGCTGCGTCGGGCCGCCGCCGTCGCGGACCGGCTGGAACGCTGCGCCGACGCCGCCGAGGCCACCCGCCGGCTCACCGCCGTCCCCGGCATCGGACCGTGGACCGCCGCCGAGGTGGTGCGGATCGCGTACGGGGACCCGGACGCGGTGAGCGTCGGCGACTACCACGTGCCGAACACGGTGGCCTGGGCGCTGGCCGGGGAACCGCGCGGCGACGACGCCCGGATGCTGGCCCTGCTGGAGCCGTTCCGGGGGCACCGGGGACGGGTGTGCGTGCTGCTGGAGGCGGCCGGGATCCAGGCCCCCAAGTACGGCCCCCGCGCGCCGATCCGCTCCTTCGCCCGCTACTGACCGGTCACCGGCGGGCGCACAGCCGGCGCAGCGTACGCCCCAGCCACCAGGCGTACCCGAGCTGGAAGCCCCGGGTGACCGGACCGGCGGCGCGCACGTACCACCGGGCCGGCCGGCTGAACGCGGTCACCTCGAACCAGGTGCCGTCGGGACCCCGGGTGACCAGGAACGCCTCCTCGCCGATCTCCGGGTGCCCGGGCAGGGTGCCGTAGCCGAACCCGGCCCGGTCCGGCTCGTCCACCGTCCAGACCACCTCGGTCGGGCCCCAGACGCGCGCCGGGCCGGCCCCCAGCCCCGGGGTGACCCGGACGCCGGGGGCGGCGCGCGGGGCGTCCGTGCGCATGACCACGCCGGCGGCGCGGTGCAGCCGCCAGCCGAGCACCGCGTCCGCCGCGAGCGGGAAGCCGCCGTCGGGCAACCGGACCCGGTGGCGCAGGTGGTGGTAACCGGCCGGCAGGTCACCGTCGCGGGTCGCACCCACCTCGGCGTACGTCAGCTCGGGCATGCGGCCGCCTCTCCTCGGGACACCCGCCAGGGTACGGCCGTCCGGACCGGTTGTGGTGAGCTGTGCCGGTGACCGACGTGACCATCGCCCCCGCCGTCGTCGCGGACGCCGGCGAGATCCTCACCGTGCAACGCGCCGCGTACCTGGTCGAGGCGCAGCGCTACCGCGACCTGTTCCTGCCCCCGCTCACCGAGACGCTGGACGAGGTCCGGACGGCGCTGGCCGGCCCCGCCGTGGTGCTCGCCGCCCGACGCGGCGCCCGCCTGATCGGCTCGGTGCGGGCCCGGATCGACGGGGACACCGCCCACGTCGGCCGCCTCTCGGTCGCCCCCGACCAGCAGGGCCACGGCGTCGGCGGCCGGCTGCTGGCCGCGGTGGAGCACGCCTGCACCGGCCGGGTGGCCCGGTTCGCCCTGTTCACCGGCGCGGAGAGCGCCGAGAACCTGGGCCTGTACGTGCGACGCGGCTACCGGGTGGTGACGCACCGACCGGACGAGAACGGCAACCGCCTGGCGGTGCTGGAGAAGGTCAGCCCCGCTCGCAGCGACGCCTGAGCCCGTCCGCCTCCTGCCGCAGGTAGCGGCGCATCATCGGGCCGCCGAGCAACCCCACCAGGCCGGCCAGCGGGCCGCTCTGCGTCAACGCCAGCTCGGCCCGGGTCCGCCCGTCGTCGAGGCGCACCAGGCGGTGCTCGCCGCGGCTGCGCACGCCCGCACTCGCGGACTCCCAGACGAACGCGTACGGCGGGTCGAACTCGGTGACCCGCCAGACCGCCGGCCGCAGCCGGGGCTGGACCAGTCGGGCGGTCGCGCCGAGGGCGAGCGGGCCGGGCTCCAGCCGGCGGGCGGCGGTGACCGAGGGCGTCCACTCCGGCCAGCGCTCGACGTCGCTCTGCACCGCCCAGACCCGGTCGACGTCGGCGGCGATCTCGACGGACTCGACGAACCGCATGGTGTCCCTCCCCCATGGACAGTCCACCCAGCCTACGCCCGCTCGCCCGCCCGCCGGTCCTTGACTTGAGGCGCCCGGACTGCCGGTCGAGCGGAACCTGTCAGGCGGCTTCGTGGAGGTCGGCCAGCCCGACCGGGGCGTACCGGCGGAGCAGCCGTTCCAGCTCGGTCACCGAGCCCACCTCTCCGACGACGTTCGCACCGCCGCCGTGCTGCGGCGGGTAGCGGTGCACCAGCCGGTAGCGGTACCGCCCGCGCACCAGCTCCACGCTGACCCGCCAGCGTCCGCAGCATCCGCAGCTCCACTCCGGCACGCCGCGACGGTAGCTCTGACCTGCGGTTTCACCATCCGGGTGGGGGTGACGAACGGGACCGGGGCGGGACACGCCACCCGGCGCGGACGGTGATCTGGCTCACCACCGTCGGTGGGGTCTGGTTGACTGTCGCCGTGGACCTGCCGATCAACCCGCCGGTCGAGCCGATGCTGGCCAAGAGCGTGGCCGAGCTGCCCACCGATCCCGGCCTGACGTACGAGCCGAAGTGGGACGGCTTCCGCTGCATCATCTTCCGCGACGGCGACGAGGTCGAGCTGGCCAGCCGGGGCGGCAAGTCGATGACCCGCTACTTCCCCGAGGTGGTCGAGCAGGCGCTCCGCCAGCTTCCGCCCCGGTGCGCGGTCGACGGCGAGCTGATCGTGATCCGCCGGGACGGCCCCGGCGGGCAGCCGCGGCTCGACTTCGAACTGCTGGCCCAGCGGATCCACCCGGCCGCCTCCCGGGTGAAGCTGCTGGCCGAGACCACCCCGGCCGACTTCGTCGCGTTCGACCTGCTCGCGCTCGACGACGAGCTGCTCACCGACCGGCCCTACCGGCAGCGCCGGGAGCGGTTGGAGCGGGCCCTGGCCGGGGTCCGCCCGCCGGTGCACGTGACGCAGGTGACGACCGACCCGGAGACGGCCCGGCGCTGGTTCGAGGTGTTCGAGGGCGCCGGGCTGGACGGGCTCATCGTCAAGCCGGCCGACGTGCCCTACGAGCCGGGCAAGCGGTTGATGGCCAAGGTCAAGCACGCGCGCACCATGGACGCGGTGGTGGCCGGCTTCCGCTGGCACAAGTCCGGTCCGGTGGTGGGCTCGCTGCTGCTCGGCCTCCACGACGACGACGGGGTGCTGCACCACATCGGCGTCAGCTCCTCGTTCACCATGGCCCGCCGTCAGGAGCTGCTCGACGAGCTGGAGCCCTACCGCGAGGTGGGCGGCGGCCACCCGTGGGTGCACGGCGACCACGAGCGGGGCCAGCGCATTCCGGGCGGGGTGAGCCGGTGGACCGGCGGCAAGAACCTGGAGTGGGAGCCGTTGCGCCCCGATCTGGTGGTGGAGGTGGCCTACGACGCGATGGAGGGCGACCGGCTGCGGCACACCGCGCGGTTCCTGCGTTGGCGGCCGGACCGCGACCCCCGCTCCTGCGACTACGGCCAGCTCGACCGGCCGATCCGCTACGACGTCGACGAGGTGCTGCGCGGGGATCCGGCGGCGACGGTGAGCGACGCCCGCGGCCGGGCGTAGCCTGGCGGTCGACACGATCATGGAAGGCGCCCACGTGACAGGCTTCCCCGACCGGACCCGCCGGTTCCGGCCCACCCTGGCCGCGTTCGTGGCCGCGGTGGTCCTCACCGCCGGCTGCACGCTGCCGGCGTTCGCCCCGCGCGCCGAGAGCGAGGGCGAGGCGGCCCCGCCGGGCAGCGCGCCCACCTGGCGGTCCTGCCCGGAGGTGCCCGACGAGCTGGTCGGCCGGGGCGCGGCCGACATGCGCTACGAGTGCGCCCGGATCGCGGTGCCCCGCAACTGGGGCACCGGCGCGGCCACCGGCGCCACCGCCGGGCCGGGCACCGGCGAGACGTTCGAGATCGCGCTGATCCGGATCCGCTCCACCAAGCAGCGCGACCGGATCGGGTCGCTGGTGCTGAACCCGGGCGGCCCCGGCGCCTCCGGTGTCGACACGGCGGTCTACCTCTCCTTCGGCCCGGCGTTCGGGGGTCTGCCGACCGCGGTCACCGACCGGTTCGACATCGTCGGCTTCGACCCGCGCGGGGTGGCCCGGTCCAGCCCGGTCAAGTGCATCCCCGACGCCGACCTGGACGCCAGCTTCGGCTACGACCCCGATCCGGAGAGCCAGGCGTCGTTCGACGGCCTCGTCGACCTCAACCGGCGGATCGGGCAGCGCTGCGGCGCCAGGTACGGCGACCAGCTCCCGCTCTACGGCACCGAGCAGGCCGCGCGGGACATGGACGCGGTCCGCGCGGCGGTCGGCGACGACAAGCTCACCTACCTGGGCTACTCCTACGGCACGCTGCTCGGCGCCACCTACGCCCAGCTCTACCCGCAGCGGGTGCGGGCCCTGGTGCTCGACGGCGCGGTCGACCCGCGACAGAAGCTGATCGCCGGCTCGGAGAGCCAGGCGAAGGGCTTCGAGCGGGCGTTCGACAACTTCTCCCGCTGGTGCGCGGCGAACGCCGGCCGCTGCCCGATCGCGCCGGACGCCCGCGGCGCGGTCACCGCCGCGATCGACAAGGCCAACACCTCCCCGGTACGCGGGCAGGACGGCCGGGAGGCGACCGCCGGCTGGGTGTTCTACGCGGTGATCTCGTCCCTCTACACCGAGCAGGGCTGGCAGGAGCTGGCCCGGGCGATCGACGACCTCCAGGGTGGCGACCCGGACGGCGTGTTCAAGCTGGCCGACGCGTACGCCGGTCGCGAGGACGACGGGCACTACTCCAACCTGTTCGACGCCAACCTGGCGGTCAACTGCGCGGACGAGACCGAGAAGCCGACCCGGGAGCAGGTCCGGTCGTTGCAGTCGCAGTGGCGCCAGAAGTACCCGCTGTTCGGTCCGGCGCTGGCGGTGGGGATGCTCGGCTGCGTGGAGTGGCCCGGCGGGCGGGACCCGTACCCGACCGGGCGGGCGACCGGCGCACCACCGATCGTGGTGGTCGGCACCACCGGCGACCCGGCCACGCCCTACGAGCAGACCGCCGCGCTGGCCTCGATGCTGGGCGTCGGCCGGGTGCTCACCTGGGAGGGCGAGGGGCACACCGCCTACCCGCAGACCCGGTGCGTGACCGCGGCCGTCGACGCGTACCTGATCTCGCTCACCGTTCCCCGGGAGGGGCTGCGCTGCCCCGCCCGGTGACGGTGCCGGCGGCCGGTCAGCCGGCCGCCGGTGGGGTCCAGCCCTGCGGCAGGTGCCCGATCCGGACGCGCTGCGGGTGGTCGCCGACCGGGACGCTTGCCACCTTCTGCCCGGTGGCGAAGTTGATCGCGGTGACCTGGTCCGCGCCGGACTCGGAGATCACGCAGTCCCGGCCGTCGCCGCTGACCGTGGCCCAGTACGGCTTGCTGGCCGGCACCAGCGGACCCTCGCGCAGCGTGGCCCGGTCCACCACCGTCGCGTAGTCATCCATCGTGCCGGCCACACAGAGCCGCGTGCCGTCGGGGCTGACCGACAGTCCGTGGTGCCGCGAGTCGTTCACCCAGGTGGTGCGGTCCTCACTGGTGGCCGGGTTCCTGGGCAGCGTGGCGACCCGGGCGACCCGGTCGGTGACCACGTCGTACTCGACCAGGCCGGTGAAGAACGAGACCTGGAAGTACAGCTTGCCGCCGTCCGGGGTGAACACCGCCGGGCGGACCGCGTCGGAGAGGTCCCGGCGGCCCGCGGCGTCCAGCCGGTCGCGCATGTCGATCACCTTGACCACCTGGTACGTGGTGGCGTCGGCGACGGTGATCCGGCGGTCGCCCTTGGTCCAGTCGAGCCAGGGCGCGTCGAGGTCGGTGTTGACCTCGCCGATGGACATGTTCCACAACCGGCCGTCGCGGGTGAAGACGTTCTCGTGCGGCTTGTCGCCGGTGCCGAACGAGCCGAGCTGCGCCCCGGTGCGGATGTCGAGCACGTGCACGGTGTTCGAGGTGGAGGCGGAGACCGCGACCCGGGTGCCGTCGGGCGAGACGGCCATGTGGTCGGCGCGGTAGCCGGAGACCGGGAACCGCCAGCGGATCGCGCCGGTGGCCAGGTCGATCGAGACCACGTCGGCGAAGCTGGGCCGGGACACCACCAGGGCGGTGCCGTCCGGGGTGGTGTACATGTCGTCGACGAACTGGTCGTGTCCCTCCCCCGGGCCCTGCCGGATGCCGAGGAAGAACGCCAGCCGGATCGGGTTGAGGTAGATCTCGCGCAGCCGCGCGGCCCGGTCCGGGACCACGTTGATCCGGCCGAGCCGAGCGTAGTCGCCCCGGGAGCGGATGACGTCGGCGGTGCCGTCCCAGTTGTTGCCGACGAACATCACCTCCTGGAGCGCGACGGCAGCGGCGGCGGGCGTGGGCGTAGCCACCAGCGGGGTGGGCACGGCGAGGGCGAGGGCGGCCAGCGCGGCGAGGGCGGCGCGGCGGCGGGATCGGGACGGCCGGGGTGGCACGGGGGTCATGGACGCCTCCTGGGAACCGGGTGGGACATCGACGTTTCTCGGTGGCTCGATCGGTGTTACCTTGCGGTAACAACCAGGAGAGCAACCGGGCGGCCGGCGCGGCTAGGCACCGGACGTCAACGCCCGACCGACCCGGTTGTGTCGCGACGACAACGGGAGGGCGGCGGGCGCCGATGACCCGGACCGGAAGCGCCCCCGCGTTCGGCGCGCTGCTGCGTCACCTGGCCGCCGACGACGCCGCCGTGGACGAGGTGGCCCGGGCCGCCCGGGCGGACTCCCCCGAGGTGGCCCGCCTCCCGGCCG
>NZ_CADEAU010000279.1 GCF_902825405.1 Micromonospora maritima
CTCGCGGAGGCCGGCGCGCTGACCGTGGCCGACGTGGCCACGGCGGCGACCGAGGGCGACCCGGCGGCGCAGACGCTGGTCCGCGACGCCGCCCGCCGGCTCGGCCAGGTGCTGGTCGGGCTGGTGAGCTTCGTCAACCCCGCCATCGTGATCATCGGCGGGGCGCCGCCCGGCATCGGGCCGGTCCTGCTCGCCGAGATCCGCAGCGTGGTCTACCGGCGCTCCACTCCGCTGGCCACCGGCAGCATGCCGATCGTCCTGTCCGACCTGGACGACCGGGCCGGCCTGATCGGCGCGGCCCGCCTGGTCAGCGACCAGGTCTTCGCCGCCCGCTGACCCCCGCCCCCGCCCCCCGCCCCCCGTCCCCCGACGCCGATCTTGCAGTTGCGGCCCGCGAGATGTCGGGTACACCCGTTTTCGGGGGGCCACAACTGCAAGATCGCGGGGGCGGGGGCGGGGGGCGGGGGTGGGGGTGGGGGTGGGGGTGGGGGTGGGGGTGGGGGTGGGGGTGGGGGTGGGGGTGGGGTTAGTCGCGGGTGTTGCTGAAGGCGGCGTCGAAGGCGGCGGAGGGGGCGTCGAAGGCGAGGCGGCGGACGAACTGGAGCGCCTCCGGAGCCCCGACGAGGCGGTCCATGCCGGCGTCCTCCCACTCGATCGAGATCGGCCCGTCGTAGCCGATCGCGTTCAACGCCCGGAAGCAGTCCTCCCACGGCACGTCGCCGTGGCCGGTGGAGACGAAGTCCCAGCCGCGTCGCAGGTCGGCCCAGGGCAGGTGGGAGGAGAGCCGTCCGCGCCGGCCGTCACCGGTGCGGACCTTCGCGTCCTTGCAGTCGACGTGGTAGATCCGGTCGGCGAAGTCGAAGATGAAGTTGACCGGGTCCAGCTCCTGCCAGACGAAGTGCGACGGGTCCCAGTTCAGGCCGAACGCCTCGCGGTGGCCGATCGCCTCCAGCGTCCGCCTGGTGGTCCAGTAGTCGTAGGCGATCTCGCTCGGGTGCACCTCGTGCGCGAACCGCACCCCCACCTCCTCGAAGACGTCCAGGATCGGGTTCCACCGGTCGGCGAAGTCCTGGTAGCCGCGCTCGATCATGGCCGGCGGCACCGGCGGGAACATGGCCAGGGTGTGCCAGATCGACGAGCCGGTGAAGCCGACGACGGTCCGGACGTCGAGCTTCGCCGCCGCGCGAGCGGTGTCCTTCATCTCCTCGGCGGCCCGCCGGCGCACGCCCTCCGGCTCGCCGTCGCCCCAGATCCGGGCCGGCAGGATGTCCTGGTGCCGCTCGTCGATCGGGTGGTCGCAGACGGCCTGCCCGACCAGGTGGTTGGAGATGGTGAAGACCTGGAGGTTGTGCTTGGCCAGCGTGGCCCGCTTGCGCTCGACGTACGAGTCGTCGGCGAGCGCCTTGTCGACCTCGAAGTGGTCGCCCCAGCAGGCGATCTCCAGGCCGTCGTACCCCCACTCGGAGGCGAGCCGGCAGACCTCGTCGAACGGAAGATCGGCCCACTGGCCGGTGAAGAGCGTGATGGGTCGCGCCATTGTCCTTCTCCCCTGTCGTGATGGGGGATTCCGTTGCGGACCGGGGCGAGGCGACCGGAGGCGGCGGCCCGAGTGCACCGGTGGACGCGTGAGCGTCTGCGAACCCGCGGGTTGCGCCTCCCGCCGGGTCACCGGCCACCTCGCGGTCGCCGCCCCCACTCTATGGCCTACCTCAGGGCAGGGTCCAGCGTTGGTTCGCCGCACCGGTGCAGGTCCACAGATGCACCGGCGTGCCGTCGGCCGAGTTGTTGCCGGACACGTCCAGGCACTTGCCCGACTGCGGGTTGCGCACCGTCCCGTCGGCCTGCGCCGACCAGTTCTGCGCACCGGTGCCGTTGCACGTCCACAACTGGATCTTCGTACCGTCCGCGCTGCCCCCACCCGACACGTCCAGGCACTTGCCCAGCGCCTTCACCGGCCCGTTCGGCGTCACCGTCCACGACTGCGCCGCCGAGGAGTTGCAGGTGTAGAGCTGGATCTGGGTGCCGTCCGCGGTGGCCGCGCCCCGCACGTCCAGGCACTTGCCGGCCAGCCCTCGCACCGGGCCGACGCCGCCGGTGCCGGTCGAGCGGACCAGCGTGAAGTCGTCCACGTCGAACAGCCCGGACCCGCTGCCGGTGAACGTCAGGTGGACCGTCTGCGTGCCCGACGGCACCCCGCTCAGCGCGGTGGAGACGTCGGTGAAGGTGGTCCAGCTGCCGGTGTTGGGCACCGCCACCTGGCCGAGGACCGGGCCGGTCGGCGAGCCGGTGCGCACCTGGATGGTGCCGCCCGGACCGCCGGAGACCACCCGGGCGCGCAGCGACGTCACCCCGGTCAGGTCCAGACCCTGGTACGCGGCCCAGTCGCCCGGGTCGACGTACCCCAGGGTCTGCCCACCGTTGGCGCCGGCCTTGGTGAACGCGCTGACGCCGCTGGCCGCGCTGAACGCCTCGGCCTGCACGGTGGTGGAGCCGGTCGGCGGCGGCGTGCCGCCCAGCTCCTTGATCCGGATGTTGCGGAACGACGCGTCGTCCCCGGTGCCGTGGTTCTGGATGCCGACGTGCCCGGCGAGCGACCGGACCGGGTCGGTGTTGGTGAAGTCGTTGATCCGCACGCCGTTGAGGAAGACCTGGAGCCGCTCGCCCTCGACCAGGATCTCGTAGGTGTTCCACTCCCCCGCCGGGTTGAGCGCCGCGTCGCGGGCCGCCAGGTCGGCGGACTTGAACCCGTACACCGCGCCGGTGGTCCGGTCGGCCGCGTCGGTGGGGTCGATCTGCACCTCGTAGCCGTTGTTCACCGCCGAGTTCGGGTCGCTCGACGGCGGGAAGCCGACGAAGACGCCCGAGTTGTCGTCCCCGGCCACCCGCCAGTCCAGCTTGAGCGAGTAGTTGGTGAACTGCTTCGCGCTGTACCAGTAGAGCCCCATGCCGCCGACCGAGGTGAGCGTGGCGTCGGCGTTGGTGAAGCTGCCCGGCCCGGCCTGCGACCAGCCGGTGGTGCCGCCGTTGTAGAGCGCGGTGTAGCCGGTCTCCGGCCGGCAGTCGGCCTTCGTGCGCCCGGCGGCGTAGCGGATGCCGCCGAGCAGGTGGGCCCGGAACGCCGGCTCGGCGTAGGACGCCTGGGTGTGGCCACCGCCGGTGTAGAAGGACCGCCCGCCGCTGTACGTCTTGCACCAGGCGTGCGGGTGGTCGCCGCCCATCGAGCCACCGGAGTACGAGGACTCGTCGAGACTGGCCAGCACGTGCGCGGTGGACCGCGCGTTGGTGCGGTAGTTGTACCACTCGTCGGTGCGGTTCCACCGCTGCGGCAGGTGCGCGGTGGCGGCGTGCGCCCGGTCCTCCACCGTGACGGTGGCCGGCTGGATCGCCGGGTGGGACGCGAACCAGGCGCCGACCAGGTTTCCGTAGAACGGCCAGTCGTACTCGGTGTCGGCGGCGGAGTGCACGCCGACGTATCCGCCGCCGCCGGCGATGTACGCCTCGAACGCGGCCTGCTGGGTCGCGTTGAGCACGTCCCCGGTGGTGTTGAGGAAGATCACCGCCTCGAAGCGGGCCAGGTTGGCGGTGGTGAACTGGGTGGCGTCCTCGGTCGCGGTGACGGTGAAGTTGTTCGCCGCGCCGAGGTCGCGGACGGTCTGCGTACCGACCGCGATGGAGTCGTGCCGGAAGCCTGCGGTCTTCGAGAAGACCAGCACGTCGTAGGGGGCGTCGGCGGCGCTCGCCGGGGTGGCGGGGGCCGTGCAGGCGATGGTCGCGAGCACGGCGGTCACCGCCCCCAGCGCGGTGCGGAGGAGTCTCATCGGCGTTCTCCTTCCAATCCTCAGGGTAGGGTCCAGCGCTGGTTGGCGGCAGCGGTGCAGGTCCACAGGTGCACGGCGGTGCCGTCGGCGGAGTTGTTGCCGCTGACGTCGAGGCACTTGCCGGACTGCGGGTTGCGGAGTGTGCCGTCGGCCTGGGCGGCCCAGTTCTGCGCGCCCGTGCCGTTGCAGGTCCAGAGCTGGATCTTCGTGCCGTCGGCGCTGCCGCCGCCGGAGACGTCGAGGCACTTGCCCAGCGCCTTGACCGTCGAGTTGGGGGTGACCGTCCAGCTCTGCGCCGCCGTGCCGTTGCAGGTGTAGAGCTGGATCTGGGTGCCGTCGGCGGTGGCCGCGTTGCGCACGTCGAGGCACTTGCCGGCCAGTCCCTTCACCTGACCGGTACGGACGGCCGAGGTGGTGAAGGTGAACGCGTCCAGGTCGTAGAGCGCCCCGGTGCCGCCGGCGAACGTGAGGTAGAGCGTGGTGGTGCCGGCCGGCGGGTTGCTGATCGTGCCGGTGACGGTGGTGAACGAGTCCCAGGCGCCGGTGACCGGGACGGTGGCCGAGCCGAGCACGGTGCCGGTGGCCGAGCCGGCGCGCACCTGGAGCGTGCCGCCCGCGCCGGCCGAGGAGACCCGGGCGGTGAACCCGGTGGCGTCCGCGAGCAGGTACGGCTGGAACGCGATCCAGTCCCCGTTCTGGATGTCGCCGACGGTCTTGCCGCCCTCGGCGGTGCCCTTGTCGAACGTGTTGATCCCGGACGAGGTCTTGAAGTGCTCGGCCTGCCGGTGCCGGGGCTGGAGCGTGTGCTGGGTGTGCGTGGTGAGGCCGCCGGAGTCGGTGTACTCGGCGTCGAAGATGGCGAAGATGTTCGCCGCGTCGTCGTGCTCGCCGTCGACCGGGATCGCGATCGAGCCGGTGCAGCCGGTCGCCGAGGTGATCTGGTGGCCGTGCTGGTCGTGGCCGAGCACGTAGGTCATCTTGACCTTCGTGCAGTCGATGGTGGTGTCCTCCGGGTCGGTGACGGTGATCCGGAACGGCACCGTGTCGCCGAAGGAGAAGAGCTTGCCGTTGCCGGGCGTCTCGATGACCACCGTCGGCGCGGTGTTGCCCACGGTGATCGTCACGCTGGCGGTGCCGGTGGCGCCCTGCGGGTCGCGGACGGTGAGCGTGGCGGTGTAGCGGCCGTTCGCGGTGTAGGTGTGCGACGGGTTGGCCGCGGTGGAGGTGCCGCCGTCGCCGAACGTCCAGGCGTACGTCAGCGCGCCGCCCTCCGGGTCGGACGAGCCGGCCGAGGAGAACGCCACGGTCAGCGGCGCGGCGCCGGAGGTCTTGTCGGCGGCGGCCCGGGCCACCGGGGCGCGGTTGCCGCCGCCCAGGTAGTCGAAGCGGTACAGCGCCGAGTTGGCGTCGCCGTTGAAGTAGCCGGTGCCGTAGTCGAGCACGTAGTAGGAGCCGTCCGGGCCGAACGCGGAGTCCATCACCTGCTTGCCGGTCCATCCGAAGGCGTCGATGGTGCCGGGTGAGCCGTCGGCGTTGAGGTGGATCGGCTTGATCCAGCCCCGGCCGAACTCGGTGGCGAAGAACTGTCCGTCGAAGGACTGCGGGAACTTGGTGGGGGACGGGTTGGCCGCGTCGTACCGGTAGACCGGGCCGCCCATCGGCGACTCGGAGCCGCCGCCGAACTCGCTCGGGCTGCCGGCGTCGCCGCCGTAGCGGATCCACGCCGGCTTCGCGGCCGGGAGCGTGGTGAGGCCGGTGTTGCGGAACGAGTTGTTCGTCGGCCCGCCGGTGCAGTTGAACTTGGCGCCGGCGGTGCCGGCGGCGAAGTCCCACTCGGCGTACGTCTCGGCGGCGGTGTTGGTGCCGGTGCAGTACGGCCAGCCGTAGTTGCCGGGCCCGGTGACCCGGTCGAACTCGACCTGCCCGGACGGGCCGCGGGCCGAGGTGGTGCCGGCGTCCGGCCCGTAGTCGCCGACGTAGACGATGCCGGTGGCCTTGTCGACGCTCATCCGGAACGGGTTGCGGAAGCCCATGGCGTAGATCTCCGGGCGGGTCTTCGCGGTGCCGGGCGCGAAGAGGTTGCCGCTCGGGATCGAGTAGGTGCCGTTGGCGTTCACCTTGATCCGCAGGATCTTGCCGCGCAGGTCGTTGGTGTTGCCGGCGCTGCGCTGCGCGTCGTACCCGGGGTTGCGGTTGGTGCGCTCGTCGATCGGGGCGTAGCCGGCGGAGTCGAACGGGTTCGTGTCGTCGCCGGTGGACAGGTAGAGGTTGCCGGCGGCGTCGAAGTCGATGTCGCCGCCGACGTGGCAGCACAGGCCCCGGTCGGCCGGCACGTCGAGCACGTCGACCTTGCTGGCCTGGTTGAGCGTGAAGTCGGCGTTGAGCGTGAACCGGGACAGCCGGTTGACGCCCTGCCAGGCGGAGAAGTCGGTGCCGGTGGCCGGCGCGTCCCCGGCGGGGGTGGACAGCGGCGGCGCGTAGTAGAGGTAGATGTGCCGGTTGGAGGCGAAGCCGGGGTCGACGCCGACGCCCTGCAACCCCTCCTCGTCGTGGGTGTACACGGGCAGGGTGCCGACGACCGTAGTGGCGCCGGCCGCGTCGGTGCGGCGCAGCGTGCCGTTGCGGGCGGTGTGCAGCACCGACCGGTCGGGCAGCACCGCGAGGGACATCGGCTCGCCGGTCTCGGCGACGCCGCGGGCGAGTTCGACCTGCTGGAAGTCGCTCGCCGGGATGGGGTGGGCGGACGCCGGGACGGGCGCCGCGGCCAGGGTGACCGCGCCGGCGGCCGCCGCGAGCAGCAGCGCCGATCCGGCGGCGAGTCGTCGTCGGGCTGGGGGGTGGTGCGGGTGGCTGGACATGCTGTGCTGTCCCTTCCTGACGCGCGCAGCCAGGACCGGGCGCGCGTCGCGCCGGATGCCGGGTGGGGGGTGCTGCGCCGGCCCACCGGGTGCGGTTCGGCGGGCCGTGACCTCCGGCGGGGGCCGGTGGTCACCTCGACGAGGCGGGGCGGTGCGGGCGTTCACCTCGTCGAAACAGCTCTGTGCTGCGCACGACATTAAGGGCTTTCGATTGGCCTGTCCATAGCTTCTGCTTGTTCCGGAAACACTTTTGTCGAAACCCGTCAAAAGTTGGCGTCACCGGCGACGGTCGACGGCCCGGTACGCGAGCGCGGTCAGGGCCCGTCGCGCCGGCTCGTCCAACGCCGACCCGTCCAGCGCGGCCAGCGCCTCGTCCGCCCGGACCCGGATCATCCGCTCCACCGCGTCGCGCGCCCCGGACGCCTCGACGACGGCGCGCACCTCGGCGGCCCCGGCCGGG
>NZ_CADEAU010000280.1 GCF_902825405.1 Micromonospora maritima
GGGCTGCCGCCGGAGGCGGTGCTGGCCGGCACGACCGGCCTGGCCGAACTGGCCGCGCTGGTGGCCGACGCGCGGCTTGTGGTCAGCGGTGACACCGGCGTGGCGCACCTGGCCACCGGCTACGGGACCGCGTCGGTGGTGCTGTTCGGTCCGGTGCCGGCGGCGCGCTGGGGTCCGCCGGCCGACCGACCCCGGCACCGGGTGCTCGGCGCCACGCGGGTTGTCGGACCCGACCGGGATTCAGCCGGTTTCGTGGGGGTAGGAACCCACCCGACGTTGGATGCCATCGAGATCGACGAGGTGGTGGCGGCGGTGGCCGAGGTGGAACGGGTCTCCGGTGCGGTTGCGGCGTAGCGACCCGGGCCGGCCGGGCTACGGGCGCCGCCGGCGCGGCAAGGGTTGGCTCTTCCTGGACGCGAAGGGCGCACCGGTGCGCGACGAGGCGGAACTGGCGCGCCTGCGCGAGCTTGTCGTCCCGCCGGCCTGGCGGGACGTGTGGATCTCGCCGTTCCCGAACGGGCACATCCAGGCCACCGGCATCGACGCGGCCGGCCGCAAGCAGTACCTCTACCACCCGCACTGGCGTCGCAAGCGCGACGAGGCCAAGTTCGACCACGTGCTGGAGGTGGCCCACCGGCTGCCCGCGCTGCGCGACCGGGTGGCGCACGACCTGGCGCTGCGCGGGCTGCGACGGGAACGGGTGCTGGCCACCGTGGCCCGGCTGCTCGACATGGGGGCGTTCCGGGTCGGCAGCGACCAGTACGCCACCGGCGACGACCCGACGTTCGGCGTGGCCACGCTGCGCCCCGAGCATGCCCGCTCGCGCGGTGGGTGCGTGGTCTTCGAGTTCCCGGCGAAGGGCGGCATCGAGCAGGTCCGCCGGATCGAGGACGCCGAGCTGTGCCAGGTGCTGCTCAACCTGCGCCGGCGGCGGCGCGCCCAGGAGCGGCTGTTCGGCTACTGGGACGGGCGGGCCTGGCGGGACGTGCGCAGCGACGAGGTCAACGACTACCTGCGCGACGCCAGCGGCGGGGAGATGACCGCGAAGGACTTCCGCACCTGGCACGCCACCGTCCTGGCCGCCGCCGAACTGGCCACGGTGGGCCCGCAGCGATCCGTCACCGGCCGCAGGCGGGCGGTCGCCGCGGTGATGCGGTCGGTCGCCGAACTGCTCGGCAACACCCCGACGGTGGCCCGGACGTCCTACGTGGACCCGCGGGTGGTCGACCTCTACCACGACGGGGTGCTGGCGCCGGTGCAGCCCGAGATGCCGCGTGAGGCGGTGGAGAAGTCCGTCCTGGCGCTGCTGGAGGAGGAGGCGGACTGAACGGCGGCGGGCGACCACCGGGGGCGGTCGCCCGCGGCGGGACCCACCGCGGGCGCCGCGCCACGGCCCCCCGTTACCAGTGGGCTGACGCCGGTCACCGACGTCGGCCCGTGCTCAGTCTGCCCGGGCCGGGTTGACTTCGGACGCCGTGCTGTTGACGATGCGTGCCCGTTCCAGGTGGCGGGCCCGGTACGCCTGCGGCGTCTCCGCCTGGGCGGCCCGGAAGGCGCGGCTGAAGTGGGCCTTGTCCCGGAATCCCCACCGGCCGGCGATGACCTGGATGGGGCGGTCGCCCAATCCCGGGTCGGCGAGGTCGCGGCGGCAGCGGGCCAGCCGCTCGTCCCGGATGAACGCCGCGACGGTGGTCTCCTCGGTCTCGAAGAGCCGGTGCAGGGAGCGCACCGAGAGGTGGTGCGCGTCGGCGACGCTCCGGGGGTCCAGCGTGGCGTCGCCGAGGTGCTGCCGCACGTACGCGCGCACCTGTTCGAGCAGGGCGCGGCGGCGGATCTCGGTGGGCACGGCGTCCTCGGAGACCAGGTTCCGGCCCAGCAGCGTGGCGACCAGGTCGAGAGCGACACCGCCCAGCCGGTCGGCGTCGGCGGCGTGGTACTGCTCGGGATGGCCGGTGATGCGGATGAGGTAGTCGGCCAGCAGCGCGCCGATCCCCTCGGCGCCGGACATCCGGCCGGCGAACAGGGGCGCGAGCCGGCGGTGCGGCAACGGCAGCGCGTCGTACGGGACGAGCGCGACGATCGACGCGGCCCGCTCGTCCTCGTCGGCATGGTGGATCAGCTCCTGCGGGCGGGCGCAGTCGTAGAAGGTGAAGTCGCCCGGTGGGCAGATGCCGCGCTGCCCGTCCTGGTTGGCGACGCCGGTGCCGCGCAGCGTCAACGCGAGCAGGTAGCAGTCCCCTTCGGAGCGCTGGATCAGCTTGCGGGTCCGCACGCCGTGCAGCGACGGGTAGCGGTGTCGGATGAGCTGCATCGGGCCCAGTTGGAGGAACTCCGCGCGGGCCGTGAAGTCATCCGCGTGCTCGGTGCGGACCCGCATCAGCGTGGGCGTCCGGCCGAGCATCTCCAGCCACAGCCCGAACCGGTCGGCGGCCGGCACCTGCTCGGTGTCGAAGACCTGCCGTGTCAACGCGGTGTCCATGAGCGGCCCCCGGGGTTCGTCCTACCTCATGAAGCACGACGCCCCGCGGGCCGGGCAAGGCGGCAGCCGCGGGGCGTGACGTCCGTCACTCAGTCGTTGAGCACGTGGGACAGTCGGTCCCGGAACCGGCGCTCGGAGTCACTCACCACGTCGCCGCCGATGCCCAGGATCCCGCCGGTGGAGGCGGCGCCCACCACCTGCTCGGCGATCTCCACCAGCCAGTGCCGGTAGGCGCCGGCCTGCCCCTCGTCCACCCGGTCGGCGAGCAGGGCGGACGCCTGGCCGGCCCGGGCGAGCACGTCCTCGATCATGGCCTTCGGGTCGTCCGGCGTGATGACCGGCAGCTCCGCGCCGGTCTCCGGGTCGCCCACCCGCGAGACGACCTCGCCGGCCACGGCGGCCACCAGCGGGCTCGCCGACTCGCGCCCCACGGCGATGGTCTCCAACCCGGCGGCGTTCTCCGCCATGGTGCGTCGGGTGCCGTCGGACTCGGCCGCGGCGGCCGCGGTGAGCACCGCCTGCGGCAGACCGACCAGCAGCCCCCACTCCTCGTCGGAGACGCCGAACCGGGTGTACGCCGGCTGCTCGATCACGATCAGGTTCCTTTCGCCGTGGTCGTCGTTGTCGACGGGCACCCCGCGGTGCCCGGGTCAGGCTAGTCCAGCTCCAGCAGGCCCTGTTCGGACACCACGCGCACGGACAGCGTCTTGTAGCCCACCTCGTCGAAGAGCACCGTCATCCGGTCCTCCTCGTAGTTGAGCACCAGGCCCGATCCCCACTCGGGGTGGCGTACCTGGCTGTGCACCGGGAACGGCCCGACCGCGCCGTCGTTGGCCACGCTGGTGCCGGCGTGGCAGTTGTCGCAGTGGGCGCAGACCTCGTTCATCTGCTCGCCGAAGTAGGCCAGCAGCACCTGCCCGCGGCAGCCGGTGGTCTCGGCGAAGGCCCGCATCATGTCCGTCCGCGACCGGGTCACGGTCTGCTGCCGCTCGGCCTCGGCAAGCGCGGCCCGACCGGACTCGGCGGCGTCCGGGGCGTACCGGGGGGCGCCGACGCGCTGCTTGGCGCGCGGCTCGGCGGCGCCGATCTGCTCCAGCAGGGACAGGTACTGGCCGAGCTTGCGCGGGCCCAGTCCGGTCAGCTCGCGCAGCTCCTTGCGGGTGCGGGGCTTGCTCCGCAGCACCGCGGCCAACTCGCACAGCTCCTTCTCGTCCGGCAGCCCGCCGCTGAAGTAGCGCTGCAGGCCGACGTCCTCGGCCCGCCACAGCAGCAGGACCCGCGACGGGGAGCCGTCCCGGCCGGCCCGGCCGATCTCCTGGAAGTAGCTGTCCGGCGAGTCGGGCAGCGCCATGTGCACCACCCAGGCGATGTTCGGCTTGTCGATGCCCATGCCGAACGCCGAGGTCGCCACCATGATCGGCACCCGGTCGGCGAGGAACGCCTCGTGCAGCTCGTGGCGTGCCGCGGTGGGCATCCCGCCGTGGTAGAACTCGGCCGGGAAGCCGGCGTCGGTCAGCCGCCCGGCCAGCTCCTCGGCCGCCCGCCGGGTCGGCACGTAGATGATCCCGGGCCGCTCGTCGTCGCGCAGCAGCGCGACCAGCCGCCGCCACCGGTAGTCGTCGGTGGGGCAGTACGCGACCTCCAGGAAGAGGTTGGGCCGGTCCAGCCCGGAGACCACCACCTCGGGCTCGCGCAGCCGCAGCCGGGCGATGATGTCGTCGCGGACCGGCGGGGAGGCGGTGGCGGTCAGCGCCACCACCGGCGGCCGGCCGAGGCCGTCGATCAGGTGGCCGAGCGCCAGGTAGTCCGGCCGGAAGTCGTGGCCCCAGGCCGAGATGCAGTGCGCCTCGTCGATCGCGACCAGGGCCGGGCCGAGCGAGCGGACCTCGGCGAGCCGGTCCGGGTTGCTCAGCGCCTCGGGCGTGATGAAGAGGAACTCGGCCCGTCCGGCCCGGATGTCCTCGATCGCCTGCGCCTGCTGGGTGGCGCTCTCGTCCGAGCTGATCCGCACCGCGCGCAGCTCCGGGCGCTGCCGCTCGTTGAGCGCGGCGATCTGGTCCTGCTGGAGGGCGAGCAGCGGCGAGATGACCACTGTCGGTCCGGGGATCAGGCTGGCCGGGATCTGGTAGATCGCCGACTTGCCGGCGCCGGTGGGCAGCACCACCAGGGCGTCGCGGCGCTTCATCACGGCGCGCATGGCGGCCAGCTGGTTGGGCCGCAGCGCGGTCCAGCCGAACAGGTTCTTCGCCGCGCGGCGCAGGCTGGTGGAGTGCGTGGTCAGTTTCATCAAGCGCCTCAGCTACCCCCGGCGTCCGGAACCGAAACCGTCGCCGCGATCAGCGGAGCCGGGGCAGGACCTCGCGCCGGTAGAGGTCGAACAAGCCCTGCCAGTGCGGGCCGGTGTTGGCCACGTAGACCTCGTCGTACCCGGCCTTGGCGTACCTGTCGATCATCTCCAGGTGGGCGTCGGCGTCCCGGCCGCAGACGAACGCGTCGCGCACCTGCTCGGGCCGGACCAGCTGGGCGGCCTGCTCGAAGTGGCGCGGCGACGGAAGCACCTGGGACAGCTCGCCCGGCACGCCCGCGTTGGGCCAGCGCTCGTACGCGATCCGCGCCCCCTCGTCGACGGTGTCGGCGTACGCGGCCTTGAAGCCGGCCTGGCACGGCTTGTCGCCGCCGCCGGACTCGCGGAACCGGCGCACCATGTCGGCGTCGGGCATGGTGCTGACGTAGCCGTCGCCGATCCGGGCCGCCAGCTCGATCGACTTCGGGCCGAAGCCGGAGACGTAGATCGGCGGGGGCGTCCCGGGGCGGGTGTAGATCCGCGCGTGCTCGACGGTGTAGTGCCGGCCGTGGTGGTTGACGAACTCGCCCCGCCACAGCTCGCGGATCACCTCCACCGCCTCCTCCAGCATCTCCAGCCGGACGTCGGTCTGCGGCCAGGCGTCGCCGAGGATGTGCTCGTTGAGCGCCTCACCGGTGCCCACACCGAGCACGAACCGCCCCTCGTGCAGCACCGCGCTGGTGGCCGCGGCCTGGGCGATCACCGCCGGGTGGATGCGCATCGTGGGGCAGGTGACCGCGGTGGTCACCGGCAGCCGGCAGACCTGGCTCAGCGCGCCGATGGTGGACCAGACGAACGGGCTCTGCCCCTGCGCGTCGACCCACGGGTGGTAGTGGTCGGAGATCCACAGCGCCTCGAAGCCGGCCTCCTCGGCGCCGCGCGCCTGGGCCAGCAGCTCCGCCGGCGTGTACTCCTCACTGGACAGGAAATAGCCGATCTTCATGGTGCCCCCTCCGCCGTGTCCGGACACCGCAAGCCCTACCCCGGGGCGGGGCGTCCAACCCGGTGGGGTCAGCGGCGGAACATGGCCCGGATGGCGATCAGCAGGAACAGGGCGCCGACCACCAGGCCGAGCAGGCGTACGCCGGGGACGTCCGCGGCGCTGGTGGCGTCGGCGAGCGGCAGGGCGGGCATGGACGAACTCTCCCACGGGCGTGCGTCGATCGCCACCGGCTAACAGTAAGGATTGTTGACTATTTAGCTGCGCGGTGTGACCATGTCAGCACCCGCCGGCCCTGGCGGGTCGGTGGGGGAGACGGGGGTACGACAGCACATGAGCGAACGGATCGCGGGAGCGACCGGAGACCTGAGGGCGCTCGCCGCCGCCGTCCTGCAACCCGGGTTCGTCGGCACCACGCCGCCGCCGTGGGTCTGCCGCTGGCTCGGCGAGGGGCTCGGCGCGGTGGTGCTGTTCGCCCGCAACGTCGTCGACCACGAGCAGGTGGCCACGCTGACGGCGAACCTGCGGGCCGAGCGGCCGGACGTGATCGTGGCGATCGACGAGGAGGCCGGCGACGTCACCCGGATCGAGTCGGCGCGGGGCAGCTCCCGGCCCGGCAACTACGCCCTCGGTGCGGTCGACGACCCGGCGCTGACCGAGGAGGTCGCCCGCGACCTCGGCGCCGAGCTGGCCGCGGTGGGCGTGACGCTCGACTACGCGCCGGACGCCGACGTCAACTCCAACCCGGCCAACCCGGTCATCGGGGTGCGCTCGTTCGGCGCCGACCCCGACCTGGTCGCCCGCCACACCGCGGCCTGGGTCCGCGGCCTGCAGGGCGGCGGCGTCGCCGCCTGCGCCAAGCACTTCCCCGGGCACGGCGACACCCGGGTCGACTCCCACCACGACCTGCCCCGCATCGGCGGCGACCGGGCCCGGCTGGACGCGGTCGAGCTGGCCCCGTTCCGGGCCGCGGTGGCGGCCGGCGTGCAGGCGGTGATGACCGGCCACCTGCTGGTGCCGGCGCTGGACCCGGAACTGCCGGCCACCCTGAGCACCCGCATCCTGAGCGGCCTGCTCCGCGAGGAACTGGGCTTCGGCGGCGTGGTGGTGACCGACGCGGTGGAGATGCGGGCGGTCTCCGACCGGTACGGCTTCGCCGGCGCCGCGGTGCGCGCGCTCGCCGCCGGTGCGGACGCCATCTGCGTGGGCGGAGAACGGGCCACCGAGGCCGACGCCCACGAGTTGCGCGAGGCGATCGTCGCCGCCGTGGTCGGCGGCGAGCTGCCGGAGGAGCGCCTGGCCGAGGCCTCGTTCGCCTGGACCACGATGCGGTCCTCGAGCGGCTTGATCGCAACCTTGGTCGC
>NZ_CADEAU010000281.1 GCF_902825405.1 Micromonospora maritima
TGGCCACCGGCGGGCGGGGCCGCACCCGGGTGCCGTGTCGGCCGGCGGTGGCGACCAGACCGCGTTGCCGCAGTTCCTGGTACGCCTTGGCGACCGTGGCCGGGCTGACGCCCAGCTCGCCGGCGAGTGTCCGGACCGCCGGCAGGGCGTCGCCCGGGGCGAGTGCCCCGGCGCGGATGCCGGATTCCACGCTCGCCGAAATGGAGGCCGACGTGGAACCGCTGATCTGATAACGTGCTGCCACAGTTCGAGGATTGTACTAGAACAAAGGTGGGATGTCGCATGTACCCCCCGACCGCACGCACCACCGCCACCCGCACCCGCGACCGGATGCACTACGACCGGGCCACCGCCCACGCGCTGCTGGACGAGGCGTACCACTGCGCGCTGGCGTTCACCGTGGACGGTGAACCGCGGGTCCTGCCGACCCTGCACGTCCGCGTCGACGACACCCTCTACCTGCACGGCTCGACCGGCAGCCGGCCGCTGCTGGCCGCCCGGGACGAGGCCGGGCTGCCCGTCTGCGTCGCGGTCACCCACCTCGACGGGCTGGTCTACGCCCGCTCCCAGTTCCACCACAGCGCCAACTACCGGTCGGTGGTCGTGCACGGCACCGCCCGGCTGGTCGACGACGCCGCCGAGAAGGCCGCCGTGCTGACCGCGCTGGTGGAGAAGGTGGCGACCGGCCGGTCCGCCGAGAGCCGGCCACCGAACCGGCGTGAGCTGGCCGAGACGGCGGTGCTCGCGCTGCCGCTGCGCGAGGTCTCGGTACGCATCCGGACCGGCGGGGTCAACGACGAGCCGGCGGACGAGAGCCTGCCCCACTGGGCCGGCGTGCTGCCGCTGCGCCTCACGCCCGGGCTGCCCGAGCCGGCCCCGGGCGTCACCGCGCCGGTTCCGGCGTACCTGCGGCCGGCGCGGTCCGCGTGGCTGGAGCCGGTGGTGCTGCGCGGCGAGCACGTGGTGCTGGAGCCGCTGGACCTCTCCCACGCCGAGGAGCTGCACGCCGCGCTCGACGACGAGGACGTCTGGCGGCACGTGGGCAGCCCCCGCCCCACCGGCGTGGACGACACCGCCGCGCTGATCCGCGCGGCCCTGGACGCCTGGTCGCGGGGCGTGCGGACGCCCTGGGTGCAGCGCTGCGCGGTCACCGGGGCGGTGGTCGGCACCACGTCCTACCACGAGCCGGACGCCGACCTGCGGTCGGTGGAGATCGGCTACACGCAGCTCGGCCGGCCCTGGTGGCGCACCGGCATCAACACCGAGGCGAAGCTGCTGCTGCTCACCCGGGCCTTCGAGGAACTGGACGCGGTCCGGGTCACCTGGCAGACCAGCACGCTCAACGAGCGGTCGCAGCGGGCCATCGAACGGCTCGGCGCGGTCCGGGAGGGCACGCTGCGGTCGAACCGTCGACGCGCCGACGGCACCTGGCGGCAGTCCGCGCTCTACTCGATGCTCGCGCAGGAGTGGCCGAACGCACAGGTCAGGCTGCGGGAACGGCTTCGCCCGACGGTGCCGGCCGGGTCATGATGTCCGGCGTGCTGGGGATCACCGACATCGGAACGTACGTGCTGGGCACCGTGGCGATCGTGCTGCTGCCCGGCCCGAACTCGCTCTTCGTGCTCGCCACCGCCGCCCGCCACGGCGTGGCCACCGGTTACCGGGCCGCGGCCGGGGTCTTCGTCGGCGACGCGGCGCTGATGGTCCTCTCCGCCGCCGGGGTGGCCTCGCTGCTCCGGGCGTACCCGCCGCTGTTCCTCGTGATCAAGTACGCCGGCGCGGCGTACCTCGGGTGGTTGGGGCTGGCCATGCTGCGCGGCGCGTGGCGGCGCTGGCGCGACCGCAACGACCCGGCCACGCCGCGCCTGATCGACGAGGTCGAGCCGGCGGCGCAGCGCGACCCGTTCCGGCGGGCGCTGACGATCAGCCTGCTCAACCCGAAGGCGATCCTGTTCTTCGTGTCGTTCTTCATCCAGTTCGTCGACCCCGGGTACGCCTGGCCGGCGCTGTCGTTCCTGCTGCTCGGCCTGATCGCGCAGGTGACGAGCGCGCTCTACCTGACCGCGTTGATCTTCACCGGCACGTTCCTGGCCGCCCAGTTCCAGCGGCGCCGGCGGCTCGCCGCGACCGGCACCACCGCCGTCGCGATGCTGTTCCTCGGCTTCAGCCTCAAGCTCGCCGCCGGCTGAGGTGGAAGGAGGGGCCCCCTCTTAACGCGATCGGTAGAGAAAGGGCCCCTTCTTAACACCCGCGCGGGGCGGGCACGGCGCTCAGGTGCCGTCGCCGCCGCTCCCGCCGCCGCCGACACCGGCCCCGCCGGCCGTGCCGCCCAGGCCGTAGCCGGGGGCGACGGGCTGGTCGGGGTGGCGGCTGACGTGCGCCGACTCGCGGATCGTGGCGGACCAGTCGGCGTGCGCGGCGGCCGCCGCGTGCCTGTCGATGGCCTGCCGCAGCCAACCGTCCACGGTCGCCACCCAGTCCCGCTGGTCGGCGCCGGCGTGCCAGACCCGGAACCGGCTGATGCTCTGGTGCGTGATCCCGGCCAGGGAGAGCCGCCGGTCCAGCCAGAACAGCACCTCCATGCCGGCTGAGTCGGTCACCATGATCACTTCGAGTTCGGTCATCGGGCCGGCGTAGAGCGGGGCGGCCCAGAAACCCAGCCGCTGCTGGAACGGCAGCGTCTGCGCCACCCCGGGCAGCCGGCCCTGCTGGAACCCGGCCTGGCGCATCACGAACCCGAGCGTGTCCAGCGCGGCGAGCAGGTGCTGCTGGGTGGGCAGCGGATGGATCAGGACCGGCACCATCGCGCCCTGGTCCAGGTCCGGGTCGACGGACACCTCGGTGCGCAGCCCGGTGCGCAGGCTCAGCAGCGGCACCCCGCCGAACATCGTCACCGGCGTCTCCCAGGGCAGCGGCACCGCGAAGTCGACCGCCCGGCGTCGCCCGGCCGGCACCACGAAGCGCCCGGCGATCGGCCACTGGTGGTACTGCACGAGCCGGCGCGGCGACGCCGGGTCCTCGGGTTCGACCTGGGTTACCAGCCCCAGCCGAATGTGCCGGACCAGGACGTCCTCGGCGTCGGCGCGCAGCGTCACCCGTCCCGGCAGGCGCAGGCCCGGCCGGGTGCTCGGGTTCGGCAGCGTGGTGCTCACCGAGAGCCCGGTCCAGGCCGACCCGCGTGACACCCCGGTCAGCCGCATGCGGTGGCATTCCCACTGCCCGCCCCCGCATGCCCGGTCCGCCGGGGCCGGATCGGCGAGGTGGCGGCATCCGGGCGACCCGGACACCGCCACCTCCGCGCGATGGGGCGGATCAGCGCATCCGCCGGCCCCGTGGCACCGGGTCGGTCTCGTCGTCGAACTCGCCGATGACCTCCTCCAGCAGGTCCTCCAGCGCGACGAAGCCGATCGGCCGGGTCGGCCCACCGCCGTTGCGTACGAGTGCGAGCTGGGTCTGCCGGCCGCGCATCGCGGCCACCGCCTCGGTCACCGACGCCTCGGCGGGCAGCGTGAACGCGTTGGTCATCAGCTCCTCGGCGGTCGCCGGACGCCCGGTGGTGACCGCGCGCACCGCCTCCCGTACGTGGACCAGGCCGCAGACCTCGCCGCCGGCGTCGACCACGGCCAGGCGGGACCGGCCGCTGTCCCGCGAGACGTGCTCGATCCGCTCGGCGGTGTCGTCCCGACGGACCGTGACGATCTTGTCGAACGGTTCCATCACCTGGGCCACCGTGGTGCCCTGCAGCTCCAGCATGCTGGTCAGCAACTGGTGCTGCTCGGCGCCGAGGAGGCCGTGCTCCCGGGACTGCTCCAGCAGGATGCGCAGCTCGTCCGGGCCGTGCACCTGGGCGAGCTGGTCCTGCTGCTGCACGCCGACCAGGCGCAGCATCGCGTTGGCCAGGCCGTTGAGCAGGGACAGCACCGGCCGGGCGATCCGGGCGAAGGCCCGGAACGGCAGCGCCAGCAGCATCGCCGAGCGCTCCGCGTCGGTGATCGCCCACGACTTCGGGGCCATCTCGCCGACCACCAGGTGCAGGAACGTGACGAGTCCCAGCGCGAACACCAGCGCCACCACGTGGCTGGCCGCGTCGGGCAGGCCGACCGCGTGCAGCAACGGACTGAGCAGGTGCTCGATGGCCGGTTCGGCAAGCGCACCGAGGCCCAGCGTGCACAGCGTGATGCCGAGCTGGGCGCCGGCCAGCATCAGGCTCAGCTCGCGGACGCCGTCCAGCGCCGCGCGGGCCGCCCGGCCACCACCGGCCGCGGACTGCTCCAGCCGGTACCGCTTGGCGGCGACGAGCGCGAACTCGGCCGCCACGAAGAACCCGTTGAGCGCCAGCAGCACCACGGAGAAGAGGAGCGCGAAACCGGGGGTCATGCCGCTCCCTCCCCGGGCACGTCGGCGGTCGGCCGGATCCGCACCGAATCGGCCACGTGCCGGTCCACGGCCAGCACCTCGACCAGCACCCGGGGCCCGGACGCCGACTCGTCGCCGTCGACCACCTGGGCGATCTCCAACCGGTCACCGACCTCGGGCACCCGGCCCAGCTCCCGCATGACCAGCCCGGAGAGCGTGTCGTACTCCGGCGCCTCGGGCAGCTCGATACCGGTGCTGTCGGCGACCTCGTCGATCCGCCAGCGCGCCGGGACCACCCACGACCCGTCCTCCTGCCGCGCGGGAGCACGTTCCGGCGGGTCGTCCTCGTCCCGGATCGGCCCGACCAGCTCCTCGGCCAGGTCCTCCAGCGTGATCACGCCGGCGAACCCGCCGTACTCGTCGACCACGCAGGCGAGCTGCCGGTGCCCGGACCGCAGGCGGTCCAGCACCGTCGGCAACGGCAGCGTCTCGGGCACCAGCAACGGGGGTACGGCCACCGCGTCGACCCGGGTGGTCGCGCGCTCGGCCGGGGGCACCCCCAGCACGTCGGCGATCCCGACGATGCCGACCAGGTCGTCGACGCCCTCGGCGCCGCGCACCGGGAACCGGGAGTGGCCGGTGTCGAGCATCTCCACGATCCGGCTGACCGGCTCGTCGGCGCGCACGGTGTGCACGTCGACCCGGGGCACCATGGCCTCGCCCGCGGTCAGCTCCCGGAAGTCGAGGCCCCGGTCGAGCAGGTCGGACATGGCGGCGTCGAGGTGCCCCTCCTCCCGGGACTCGGCGATGATCTGTTCCAGGTCCTCCGGGGTCGCGCCGCTGGGCAGCTCCTCGATCGGCTCGATGCCGACCCGCCGGAGCAGCCGCACGGCGGCCCGGTCGAAGAGCGTGATCAGCGGCCCGGCGATCCGCAGGTACATCAGGGTGGACCGGGACAGCGCCCGGGCCAGCGGCTCGGCCCGGGCGATGGCCAGGTTCTTCGGGGCCAGCTCGCCCAGGACCATCTGCACCACGGTGGCGATGACCAGGGCGAGGGCCACCGACAGCGGCAGCGCCACCGCGCTGGACACGCCGGTGAGGCCGAGCAGCTCGGCGAGCCCGGCGCCCAGGAACGGCTCGGCGACGTAACCGACCAGCAGGGCGGTCACGGTGATGCCGAGCTGGGCGCCGGACAGCATGAAGGAGAGCCGCCCGGTGACCTCCAGGGCCCGGGCCGCGGCGCGGTCGCCCCCGTCGGCGAGCTGCTTGAGCTTGCCCCGGTCCACGGCGACGTAACCGAACTCCTGGGCCACGAAGTAACCGGTGGCGGCGGTGAGCACGAT
Organism: Micromonospora maritima; assembly: GCF_902825405.1. GTDB lineage: Bacteria > Actinomycetota > Actinomycetes > Mycobacteriales > Micromonosporaceae > Micromonospora > Micromonospora maritima. The sequence continues at coordinate 5,700 of NZ_CADEAU010000281.1, forward strand.
GATGAGAAGGAGGCCGACGAGGATCAGCACGGGAGGTTCAGGGCTCCCGGGGCCGTCGGGGCGGGAAGATGCCGGGTACGACCCGGCCGGCTACTGCTGCCCTCCGGGGCAGGAGAGTCGATCATGCCGCCATTTTATCGGTGCCGGCTGGACGCCCGCTGAAGGTGCCGAAAAGCCTCCCCGACGTCCGGTTCTCACCGTCCGGCCAGCTCGTCGACGTCCAGCAGCGTCCGGTCGACCCGCCCGGACCGGTAGGCGGCCCGCCCGATCATCTGCGCGGCGACCGGCGCGGTGGAGAGCTGGAAGAGCGCCACCAGCGCCAGCATGCCCAGGTCCGACGGCGTACGCAGGCGCAGCGCCAGGCCGGCCAGGAGCAGCAGCACGCCGAGCACCTGCGGCTTGGTCGCCGCGTGCATCCGGTCCAGCGTGTCCGGGAAACGCACCAGCCCGATCCCGGCGACCAGGCTGAGCAGCGCCCCGGCCAGCAGCAGGATCCCCCCGGCCCAGTCCGCGACCCCGCCCGCGCTCAGGCCCGCGCTCACGGCCCCGCCCGTGGCCCCGCTCACGATTCGGCCCGGACGGCGAAGCGGACCAGCGACACGGACCCGACGAACCCGAGCAGGGAGAGCACCACCAGCACCGGCAGCGTGGTGGCGTGCCGGTTGACCGCCGCCTCCGCGCCGACCGCGCCCAGCATGGCCGCCAGCAGCAGGTCGGCGCCGACGACCCGGTCGAGCAGGGACGGGCCGCGGTAGATCCGGGCCAGGGCGAGCAGCGCGGTGGCCGAGAGCAGCACGGTCAACGCGACGGCGAGCAGGACGGTCACGGGTGGTTCCTCCGTTCGACGGGTTCCAGGTCGAGCTGGCGTACCTCGGTGGGAGAGCCGACGGCGCGGACGATGCGCCGTTCGACGGCGAGCACGCGCTCGCGGCTCCGGGTCAGGTCCTCGGGGCCGCGGACGTCGAGCACGTGCACGTAGAGCACGCCGCCCGCCCGGTCGGTGTCGAGGATCAGGGTGCCCGGCACCAGCGAGATCACCTCGGCGGTGAGCGCCAGGTTGAGGTCGGTGCGGACCCGCAGCGGGACCGCGACGATCGCGCCGCGTGGGCGGTAGCCGGGGCGCACGGCGACGGCGGCGACGTGCAGGCTGGCGCTTACCAACTCCGCCACGAACGTGCCGGCGAGCACCAGCAGCGCGCCCGGGCGCAGCCGGCCCCCGAACGAGACCGGCGGCAGCGGGAAGAAGACCAGCACGGCCAGGCCGAGCACCAGGCCCGCGAGCAGGTTGCCCCAGGACACGTCGCCCCAGAGCAGCAGCCAGGCGACCACCAGCCAGCCGAGCGCGACCGCCTGGTCCCGCCGCCGCCCGCCCCGGCCCATCGCGGGCGGCGGCGGGTCGGGCGGCGGCGTGGCCTGGGG
>NZ_CADEAU010000282.1 GCF_902825405.1 Micromonospora maritima
GACGCGGGCGACGCCGACGTCCGCGCCACCGTCCTGGTCTGCGGGCCCGCCGGCGGCCTGCACCCCGACCCGGTCGCCGCCTGCCGGCTGGTCGCCCGCGTCGACGGCCACCTCGACGCGCTCGACGTGGGCACCGACCCCTGCACCTCCCAGTACGCCCCGGTGACCGCGCGGGCGGTGGGCTTCTGGCAGGACCGCCCGGTCACCTACACGCGCACCTTCGCCAACGACTGCCTGCTGCGCCGCGCCACCGCCACCCTCTTCACCTTCTGACCCCGACCCCACCCGACCTCGATGATCATGAGTTGGCGGCGCGGCGTGACCGTTCTGTCGCCGCCAACTCCATGATCGACGGGTGGGGTGCCAGGGGGTGCGGGGGTGGGGCGGAGAATGGGTGGGCTGGGTGGGCGGGGCGTGGGGAGGAGTCGTGGTGAGGGCTGACGGTGGGGGCGCGGGTGCGCAGGAGCTGCGGGCGGACTGCACGCGCTGCGCGGGTGTCTGCTGCGTCGCGCCGGCTTTCGCCGCGTCGGCCGACTTCGCCCTCGACAAGCCCGCCGGGCAGCCCTGCCCGAACCTGCGCGCCGACTCCCGCTGCGGCATCCACACGCAGCTGCGGCAGCGCGGCTTCCCCGGGTGCACCGTCTTCGACTGCTTCGGCGCGGGCCAACACCTCACCCAGGGCACCTTCGCCGGGCACGACTGGCGTTCCGACGCGGCCACCGCGCGGCGGATGTTCGACACGTTCGCGGTGCTGCGACCGCTGCACGAGCTGCTCTGGTACCTGACCGAGGCGGTCCGCCTCACCCCGCCCGGCCCGCTGCGCGACGACCTGACCGACGCGCTCGACGAGACCGGCCGGCTCACCGACGGAACCCCGGAGGAGTTGCTCGCCCTCGACGTCGACGCCCACCGCGACACGGTCAACCGGCTGCTGTCGCGCGCCGGCGACCAGGCGCGCGCGGGCCGGGCCGGAGCGGACCGGCGGGGCGCCGTGCTGATCGGCGTCGACCTGCGCCGTGTCGCGTTGACCGGCGCCAACCTGCGCGGCGCGTGCCTGATCGGGGCGGACCTGCGCGGCGTACGGCTCGGCGCCGCCGACCTGACCGGCGCGGACCTGCGGGGCGCGGACCTGCGCGGCGCCGACCTGGGCGAGTGCCTGTTCACGCACCAGTCTCAGCTCGACGCGGCGCGCGGGGACCACCGCACGGTCCTCCCGCCCGGCCTGCGCCGCCCCGCGCACTGGTCCCTGACCGTCACCCCGGCCCGCCCTCCCCGCGCCCGCCGACGATCCCGCTGACCCCACCCCTCCCCCACACGGCCCACCCGCCCGACCGGGCGCGGGCACACCATCGGTTGATCAAGGAGTTTGCGTCGGTTCGGCGGCGATCGATGACGCAAACCCCTTGATCAACGCGAGCGCGAGGCCGGCAGCCGGAGGGTATCCGCTCACCCGGACACCTCAGGGGCACATTCATGAGGCGGAGTCATGTCGACGAGCAGGACGCACGCGATGTGCCCCGGTCGTGCGCCCGTCAGCCGACGGTCGCTCCCGGCGACCTGGTCCGAGATCTTGGTACCGAACGGCCTTCATGGGGCACTCGCGTACCAAGACCTCCAGCGCGTTCCGGGGTCGGGATGCTGGTCCCGTGCTGCGGGAAGGGCGGAGGCGGCCGAGGGCGGGAGGGCGAGGGCGGGAGGGCGCAGGGGTGGGGTTTTGGTGGGGTGGGGGCGGGTAGGCGGCCGGGACGGCGCTCGACCGACGGGAGGCGGACCGGTGGGATATCGGGCACGCGACGGTGCGGAACCGGTCGACCCGGCGCACGCCGAGGACGAGGCGGGGCAGGTGCCGCTGGTGCAGGTGGCGGCGGACACCGACGTGCCGGCCCCCGCGCCGGACGCGCCGCCGCCGGACGAGGTGACCGAGGACGACGGGTCCGGGATGGCCGGCGGGGCCTCCGGCAGCAGTTCCGGCGGCTCCTCGATGCCGACCCATCCCGACGCGGCCCGCTGAACGTTTGCCGCCACCCGCTGCGGGCAGGAGTGCGACATGACCAGTGAAGAATCCTTCGGCCGCGCCACCACCGACGAACCGGACGGCGCGACCGCGTACGAGGCGTCCCTGCGGCCGCCGGGAGAGTCCCTGCACAGCACCGACGACACCGGCGACGACTTCGCCGACCTGCCGGCCGAGGACCGGCGCTCGGCGCGGGAGACCAGCCGGGCCGGTTACGACGTGGACGCGGTCTCCGGTACCGCCGACCCGGCCGACGGGCCGGAGGAGATCGAGGAGGGCCGGCCGCTGCGCTGAGCGGACGCCGCGCGCGGGGTGGCCGGCGCACCGCCGCCCCGCGCCTCGGTCATGCCCCGGTTGGCCAGCGCGTCGGCGCGTTCGTTCTCCGGGTGCCCGTTGTGCCCCTTGACCCACAGCCAGGTGACGTCGTGCCGGGCGCAGGCGGCCTCCAGCTGCTGCCACAGGTCGGCGTTCTTCACCGGCTGCTTCGCGGCGGTCAGCCAACCGTTGCGCTTCCACGCGTTCAGCCAGCCGGTGATGCCGTTGCGCACGTAGGTGCTGTCGGTGTGCAGCCGCACGGTGACCGGCCGGGTCAGGCTCTCCAGCGCCCGGATGGCAGCGGTCAGTTCCATCCGGTTGTTGGTGGTGGGGGTCGCCTCACCGCCGCACAGCTCCCGCTCGTGCCCGCCCCAGCGCAGCACCGCGCCCCAGCCGCCGGGCCCGGGATTGCCGCTGCACGCGCCGTCGGTCCAGATCTCCACGATCCGGCCGGAATCCACCTCCGCCATGCCCGGCAACCTACCGGGTACGCCGTTCGGCGGGACCACCCGACCCGCCGCCGGCGGCTAGCGTGCCGAGCATGCCCGTACCCCCACGGTTCGACACCCTGTGCAACTTCCGTGACCTCGGCGGCCGGCGCACCGCGGACGGTCGTGCCGTCGCCCGCGGCCGGCTCTACCGCTCCGACTCCCTGGCCAAGCTCGCCGGCGACGACCTGACCCGGTTCGCGGCGCTCGGCGTCCGCACCGTGATCGACCTGCGCTACCCGTGGGAGATCGCCGACCGCGGCCGGGCGCCGGAGAGCCTCGGCGTGACCTGGCACAACCTGAGCATCGAACACCGCCCCTACGTGCAGGCCGACATCGACCCGGACGTCGACCCGTGGCGCTACCTGGCCGACCGGTACGCCGAGGTGGCCGAGGACGGCGTGGTCGAACTGCGCGCGGCCCTGGAGGTGATCGCCCACGGCGAGCACCCGCTGGTGTTCCACTGTGCCTCCGGCAAGGACCGCACCGGGCTGCTCGCCGCGTTGGTGCTGGCCCTGCTCGGGGTGGACGACGACCAGATCGCGGCCGACTTCGCGGCGACCGAGGAGGCGACCCGGCGGCTGGTCGCCGAGTTCCGGGAGCGCAACGGAGGCGCGTCGCCGGGCTGGCCCGCGTACGGGCGGGCGCCGGCCGAGATCATCCGGCTGGTGCTGGCCGACCTGGTGGCGGCACACGGCTCGGTGCGGGGCTACGTCACCGGACGGCTGGGCGTCGGCGAGGAGACGATCGCGGCGCTGCGCGCGCGGCTGCTCACCGACGACGGAAAACCGGACGACGACGACACCGCGCTCTGGCAGGCTCCCTGATCATGGACGACCGGTGGGACGGCCTGCGGGCCGAGGTGCGCGACGCCGTCGACGATCTCGTCACCTCCGGACGGGAGGCCGGCGTCCAGGTCGCCGCCTACCTCCACGGCGTGCCGGTCGTCGAGGAGCAGGCCGGGCTGGCCGACACCGGCACCGGCCGGCCGATGACCGCCGACACGCCGGTGCACGCGGTCTCCACCGGCAAGGGTCTGACCGCCACCGTGGTGCACGTGCTGGCCGAGCGGGGCCGGCTCGACTACGACCTGCCACTGGCCCGGGTGTGGCCGGAGTTCGCCCGGCACGGCAAGGACGGCATCACGCTGCGGCACGTGCTCACCCACACCGCCGGCCTGCCCGCCCTGCCGGCCGACGTCACCCCACGGGACTTCACCGACTGGTCCCGGATGTGCGGGCTGCTCGCCGACGCCGAGCCGTTGTGGGCGCCCGGCGAACGGTTGGCGTACCACGCCTGGACCTGGGGGTGGCTGGTCGGCGAGGTGGTCCGGCGGGTCACCGGCCGGTCGGTGTCGCAGGTGCTCGCCGAGGAGGTCGCCGCGCCGCTCGGGGTGGACCGGGAACTGTTCCTCGCCGTACCCGGGGCGGAGCTGCCGCGGCTGGCCCGGCTGGAGGACGCCGGCCTGTCCGCGCTGATGACCTGGGCCGGCGCCAACCTGCCCCACTTCGACGCGGTGGCCCCGCCGGCGGTCCGGCCGGACACGGTGACCGGCAGCCGTCCCGACGTGCTGCGCGCCGACGTGCCGTCGGTCGGCACGATGAGCGCCCGCGCGGTGGCCCGGATGTACGCGGCGCTGCTCGGCCCGGTCGACGGGGTCCGACTGGTCTCCCCCGACCGGCTGCGCGCGGTGTCCGCCCCGGCGGTCCGCGCCCAGGAGTGGGTGTTCGGGCAGGAGACCACGTTCGGGCTGGGCTACGCCGTCGACGACGACGGGTCGTTCGGCACCGCCGGCAGCGGCGGCAGCCTCGCGTTCGCGTACCCGGAGCTGGGGTTGACCGTGGCGGCGGTGCGCAACCGGCTCGGCGCGGGTGACGGCGACCCGATGGAACGGCTGCGGGTGCTGGTCCGCGACCGGGTGGCCGCCGGCGGTCGTCGCTGACCGCTGTCGAGAACGACCGCGGCCGTTCGTCTGGAGGGTGGAGCGCCGGCAGCGGGCCGGCCCCGACCCCGGGGAGCGGCATGCGGAAGATCATCGTCACCGAGAGCATCAGCCTGGACGGGGTGATGCAGGCCCCGGGTCGTCCGGACGAGGACATCCGGGACGGCTTCAGCCGGGGCGGCTGGGCGGTGCCCTACACCGATCAGGTGATGGGGAGCGCCATGGGCGAGGGCATGGCCGCGACCGGGGCGCTGCTGCTCGGGCGCCGCACCTGGGCCGACTTCGCCGGCTACTGGCCCCGGCAGACCGACAACCCGTTCACCCCGGTGCTCGACGCGCTGCCCAAGTACGTCGCCTCGACCACCCTGGAGGGACCGTTGCCGTGGGTGAACTCGTACCCGTTGACGGGTGACCCGATCGCGGCGGTGCGGGAGCTGAAGGCCCAGGAGGGGGCGGACATCTCGGTGCTGGGCAGCGGCGCGCTGGTCCGGTCGCTGCGCCGGCACGGACTGGTCGACGGGTACGTCCTGCTCGTCTTCGACCTGGACGGGGTCATCTACCTGATCGACCGGCCCATCCCCGGCGCGGTCGAGGCGGTCGCCCGGCTGCACGACGAGGGGCGGGCGGTCGCGTACGCGACGAACAACGCCTCCCGGCGCTCCAGCGAGGTGGCCGACCTGCTCACCGGCATGGGTGTGCCGGCCCGGCCGACCGAGGTGCTCACCTCGGCGGCCGCCACCGCCGAACTGCTCCGTGACCGGCTGCCGGCCGGTGCGCCGGTGCTGGTGGTCGGCGCGGAGGCGCTGCGGGCGGAGCTGCGCGCGGTGGGCCTGCGGCCGGTGTCCACGGCCGACGAGGAGCCCGCCGCCGTGGCCCAGGGTTACGGACCCCAGGTGGGCTGGTCCGACCTGGCCGAGGCGTCGCTGGCGGTGCGGGCGGGCGCACCCTGGTACGCCACCAACACCGACCGGACGCTGCCCAGCCCGCGCGGACCGCTGCCCGGCAACGGCTCGCTGGTGGCGGTGCTGCGCACCGCGCTGGGCCGGGACCCCGACGTGGTGGTGGGCAAGCCGGAGCCGGCGCTGTTCACCACCGCCGCCCGGCGTGCCGGCACCGGGCGCACCCTGGTGGTGGGCGACCGGCTCGACACCGACATCGAGGGCGCCCGCCGCGCCGGGCTGGACAGCCTGCTGGTGCTCACCGGGGTCAGCGACGCCGCCGAGTTGCTGGCCGCGCCCGAGGCGCGCCGGCCGGCGTACGTCTCCTTCGACCTGGCGGGGCTCTTCGACCCGGAGGCCGTGGTGGCGGTGCCCGGCCGGCCGGACGCCGGCGGCTGGTCGGTGACCGTGACCGGCGGGGAGCTTGCCCTCGACGGTGCGGGACGGCCGCTGGACGCGCTCGCGGCGCTGTGCGCGGTGGCCTGGTCGACGCCGACGGACCCGCGGGTGCGGGCCGGGTCGGCGCAGGCGGCGGAGGCGCTCGCCGCGTTCGGCCTCGACGGCTGAGCCGCCGGCTGCTCAGAGCAGCTTGCGGAGCTTCATCAGGTCGAACGGGTTGGCCTTCACGGAGACCCGCCGGGACGCCACGGCCGACATGATGTCGAGCTTGCCGTGCACCAGGGCGACCAGGTCGTCACTGCCGGTGCTCAGGGCGATCTTGGCCTTCGGGTCGTCGCCGTCGGTGAGGTCGACCAGCCGGCCGCCCTCCAGCCGACCGTGGAAGGCGGTGCCCAGGTCGGTGATCCGGCAGGCCAGGGTGCGGTCGAGGTCGATCTTCCCCTGCGCCTGCGCGTGCTGGTCCAGCCGGGTCGCCAGGTCCTGCAACGCCTGCCGGCACTCGTCCACGCTGGCCACATCGTCTCCTCACCACGAGCCACGCCGTTCCCGGCACCGTACCGCAATGGGACGTCCCAGGCGCCCGGTAGCGTGGCACCTGCACACCTCGCCCCGCGGAAGGACTCAGGCATGCAGGACGCGTGGCGCGCCTACCTCGAGCTGGCCATGGGCCTGACGGAGGCGCCCCGGAAGAAGGCGCAGGACGCGGTGATGCGCGTCGTCGGCCAGGGCGGCGCGACGGCCGCCCAGCTCCAGACCCTCGCCGAGGAACTGGTCGCGACCGGCCTGTCCAACCGGGAGGCGCTGACCAAGCTGGTGCGCTTCGAGGTGGACCGGGCGCTCGGCGCGGTCGGCCTGGCCACTGCCGACGAGGTCGCCGAGCTGACCCGGCGGGTGCACGACCTGGAACGGCAGCTGCGCGAGGCCCGCACCGCCCCGGAGCCGACCGGCGCGGCCACCGGACAGCCCGCCCCGCAGCCGGCTGGCGCGGCCACCGGACAGCC
>NZ_CADEAU010000283.1 GCF_902825405.1 Micromonospora maritima
TCGCGGGGCCGGCGATACCACCGGCGGTCGCGGCGATACCAGCAGCGGTCAGAACGGTGGTGCGCAGCAGAGTGGTAGCCATGATGGTTGCCTCCCTGAGGTGGGGGTGACGGCACGGGGGTGCCGGAGGGGGAAAGGTCTGCGTTCCGGCGGCCCGCCCGAAGGGGCCTGCACGGATGACTGCGGCCGGGGGCCGGCACGGGGTGTGCGCGGGGCTCGGGGCGGCCACGAGGGGTGGCCTGCGCGCTGTCCGGAACGGCCACGGGGGGTGGCCTGCTCGGGGGCCCGGGGGATGTAACGACGGCCGGTGGCCGGTCATTCCGAGGCGGGGCTGCCTGCCGGCTCGAGGGCCGGGGCTCCACGCGGTCTGCCCGGTACAACGCCTGACCCCCGGCACCGATTCCACGCTGAGGGTGGCACCGACCACCACTCAACCGGACGAACGGGTCGAGTCTTCGCAGCCCGCAGCCCGCAGCCCGCAGCCCGCAGCCCGCACCCCTCTCCGGAACCGGACATCGCCCACCGAACCTCCGACCACCCCCACCTCCGGTCGGCCGTGCGAGGCGGCCGCCGACGCCGCAGTCGACGGTTCCCGAGATCTTGGTAGGAAACGGCCCTCAGAGGGGCGCTTTCCTACCAAGATCTCGAGGGTCTCCCGGAGGGCGGAACGTCGATCCTGTGAGGTGGGAAGAGGGCTCTCGCCTGAGGCGCTCCGGCTGCCCCGGGCGACCGGTGGGCGAGCCTCCGCCCGCCTCGGAGACACGGGATCAACGTCCCGAACTCCGAAACGGGCTGGAGATCTTGGTACCGCAGCGCCCCTGTGGGGGCCGTTCGCTACCAAGATCTCGGACCGTCCTGTTCGTGACGACGCTGCGGGATCTCGGCGCACACGTAGCCGCCTACAGCGAGAGGTCACCAGGACCGACCAATCCGGCGCGGGTGGTGCTACCGGCCTCTGACCCGGCCGGTCTCGCCCGCCGGGCCGCCTGACATCACCGGGGTGATCCGCGGCGACCAACCGCGAGCGGCGTCCCGACGTCGACCAGATCGCCGGGAGCGAGCGCGGCTGATGGACGCCCGATCGGGGTGTGGCGACGTGTGCCCCTCAGCGATATGACTATGCGTCATAGATATGCCTCTGAGGTATATCCGTGTCGGCGCATACCTTCCGCTGGCGCCGCCACGCCCGGTGACCAATCGTCGGACTGGTCCACCGGCCTCACCAGGGACGCCGGACCTACCACCGGCCTCACCGGGACGCCGGACCGATCCACCGGCCTCACCGGGGCGTCCCGCTCCGACGCCAGCGCGCCGCGCCGCGCCGCCCCTCGACCGCGACTCGGTACCGGTCGCCGTTCCCCTCGACTTCACTTCGCCGAGGTGGCGGTATCGGAGGCGCCCGGATGCCGCCACCTCGGCGTACTGGTGAATCAGGAGTGTGTCAGGGGGCGGTGAGCAGACCGAGCAGGGTGTCGCGGGCCGTGCGGACGGCGGACCGGGACTCGTCGGTGTGGTCCAGGGCGTCGAAGCCGTGCCGCCCGTTCGGCACGTCCACCACGCGCACCGGCAGCCCTTGTCGCTCCGCGGCGGCCGTGAAAGAAGCGATGGCGGACGCGACCTCGGGCCGGTCCCGGCCGACCCGGGTCAGCACGAGCGTCGGCGCCCCACCGACCACGCGGGCCGTGTCCGTCGAGCCGGTCGTGTCCGTCGAGGGGGTGGCGCCGGCGCCGGGGGCGGTGGACGGGGTGAGGGCGTCGAGCGGGTGGAAACGTCTGTCGATCGGGGGCCAGTCGGGCAGGGGCGCCAGCAACGGGTACGTCGCGGCGAGCCCGCGCACCCAGCGGGGCGGGTCGCGCAGCCAGTCGCCGAGCAGCAGACCGGCGCCGGAGAAGAACCACAGCGCCAGCCGGTCGGGGTCGACGCGGGGGTCGGCCCGGAGCAGGTCGGCGGCGTCGGCGACGCGGGCGGCGACGGTGGGCAGGTCGTCGGGGCCGGCCACGGAGAGCCGGGGGATCGCGACGACCACACCGCGCTCGGCGAGCAGGGCGCCGTAGCCGCGGTAGAGCGGCCAGTCCCGGGCGTCCGGCGCCTGTGGCGGCCCGGGAACGCCGTGCACCACCACGACCCCGGGGTGACGGCCGTCGCCGGCCGGAAGGTGCAGGTCGACGTCGCCGTGCCGCTCGGTCGGGGCGGTCGGCGGATCGAGAACAAACTGTGTCTCCCAGAAACTGTTTCCCATCGCACCGATGGTAGGGCAGGCCGCCGCCGCCCGTCACCCTCCAGTCAGGACGAGGAGGACGCCTTCGCGTGCCGCTCGCGCAGCCGGTCCCGGATCTCCTCCGGGGTGTACGCCCGCCGCCGCCGTTCCGCCCGGGCCACGACCACGCCCGTCGCCGCCACACCGGCGAGACCGGCCAGGCCGAGCAGCTTCCACCACCGCACTCGTTGCCGCATCGGCTTAGGGTAGTCCTCCATGAGCATCAGCCTGGACGAGGCCGTGGAGCTGACCCGCACCGGCGACCTGTGGGTGTTCCGCGGACGCAGCGTGCCCGATCGGGCCATCCAGTTCACCACCAACAGCCCGGTCAACCACGTGGGCATGGCGGTGGTGCTGGACGACATGCCGCCGTTGATGTGGCACGCGGAGCTGGGCCGCTCGCTGCCGGACATGTGGACCGGCACGCACCAGCGCGGCGTGCAACTGCACGACCTGCGCGACGCGGTCTGCGTCTGGGCCAACCGGTACGGCCAGCGGGGCTGGCTGCGCCAGCTCGATCCGCCCGCCGACACCGCGATGGAGGAGGCGGTGCTGCGTGCCGTGGCTCGTCTCGACGGAACGCCCTTCCCGTCCACGGCGCAGCTCGCCTGGCGGTGGGCCCGGGGCCGGGTGCCGAACCCGCGCCGCCGTCCGTTTACCCGCGACGGCGGCCCGTCGGCGGACGGGACCGGGTCCACCGACGGCGGCCGGACCTCCGGACGCGACCGGGCGTTGGAGACGGCGTACTGCGCGGAGGTCGTCGCGGTGACCTACGAGGCGATGGGGCTGCTGCCCGCCGGCCGGCGCCCCAACTGGTACGACCCGGGGCGGTTCTGGAGCGGCGACGACCTGGCCCTGACCGGCGGCGCGCAGCTCGGCGCGGAGATCGAGGTGCGCATCCCGCCCCGCTGACCAGGTTTGCCCGGCGGGCCGGCCGGTAATGAGGAGCCTCGTGACGGCTTCCACCGACCTCGACACGCTCACCGACTTCTTCGACCGGTACGGCGTGGCACTGACCACCGCCGACGTGCCGGCCATCGCCGGCTGCTACGCCCTGCCCGGGCTGGTGGTCGCCGACACCTACAGCTTCTCGTTCACCTCGCCGGCCGCGGTGGCGCTGAGCTTCGTCGGCGCCGCACCCGACTACCAGGAGAGGGAGCTGGTCGCCGCGAACGCCCAGATCGAGGACGTGCAACAGGTCTCGGCGCTGCTCACCGAGGTGGCGGTGCGGTGGGAGTTCCTGGACAGCCAGGGTGGCGCGGTGCCGGGCGAGCGCTACCGCTACCTGCTGCGCACCACCGACGAGGGCCCGGTGATCTGCACCGTCATCCGCACCGCCTGAACCGCCCCCGGGTGTTGAGCGGGGGCCCCTCCTCTACCGCATGCGTCAAGAAGGGGCCCCGCCTTTCCTGTCAGCGGCGGCTACCGGCCCACTGGTCGGCCTCGGGCGCCGAGTGCAGGCCCGGCTCGTGCAGGCCCTCCTCGGTCACCTGGCCGATCCGGCGGTACGTGTCCGGCCGGCTGGTCCGCAGCACCGCGCCCCAGATCAGGCCGAGCACACCGGTGATCACCGGGATCGCCGGCAGCAGCCACGTGAGGTAGCTGGCGGTGTCCGGCGCGAGCAGCGCGTCGAAGTTGAACAGCAGCACCAGCAGTACGGCGGTGAGCAGGACCGTGCCGAGGGCCGGGGCGATCGCCCGCTGCCAGAGCGTCTCCGGGCCGGAGCGGCCCCGGAAGAAGCCGACGACGGCGGCTGAGGTGAGCGTCATCAGCAGGACGACGCCGACCGCGGCCGAGCCGGACAGCCAGGTGAACAGGTCGATGACCGGGTCCCGGCCGGTGACCGCGAAGCCCAGGAAGACGACGACGGCCAGCACGCTCTGCACCAGCGAGCCCGCGACGGGCGCGCCGCTGCGGCTGGACGTGGCGCCGAGGAAGCGGGGCAGGACGTTCTCCCGGCCCAGCGCGAACAGGTAGCGGGCGACGCCGTTGTGGAACGACAGCAGGGCGGCGAGCACGCTGGTGATGAACAGGACGTTGGCGATGTCCGCGACGACGGCGCCGGTGTACTGGTCGAGCGCGCCGAAGACCACGCCCGGCCCGGCCTCGCCACTGGCCTGCGGGGCGTTCTCCGGCCCGGTGAGCACGGTCAGCGCCCAGGCGGAGAACGCGTAGAACAGGCCGGTGAACGCGACCGCGATGTAGGTGGCCCGGGCCACCGTGCGCCGCGGGTCCTTGACCTCCTCGCTGTAGATGGCGCCGCTCTCGAAGCCGGTGAAGGAGGCGATGGTGAACGCGAGCACGGCGCCGAACCCGGCTCCGAACAGCTGGCCGGGGCTGATGCCGGCGGTGGTGACGCTGCCGCCGGCCGGGTGGGCGAACGCGACCAGGTCGAAGATCAGCACCACGATGCACTCGAGGACGAGCAGCACCGCCAGCACGCTGGCGTTGAGGTCGATGCGCAGCACGCCGAGCACGCCGATGAAGACCCAGGCGAGCAGCGCCCAGACCCACCAGGCCAGGTCCAGCCCGGCCTTGGCCGACATGAAGTCGGAGACGATCGCGCCGAGCAGCCCGTAGAGGCCGATCTGGATCGCGTTGTACGCGGCCAGCGCGACCGCCGAGCCGGCCACCCCGCCGGCCCGGCCGAGGCCGTTGGCGATGTACGCGTAGAACGCGCCCGCGTTGGCGACGTACCGGCTCATCGCGGCGTAGCCGGTGGCGAAGATCGCGAGGACGGCGGCGAGCAGCACGAAGCCGAGCGCGGCGCCGATGTTGCCGCTGACGGCGTACATGGTGGTGACGCCGCCGCCGAGAACGGTCAGCGGGGCCGACGCGGCGACGGTGAAGAAGACGAGATGGGCGGTGCCGAGACGGCCACGGCGCAGCCCACCGTCGGAGAAGAACGGATCGGAGGACAAGGCTTCTCCAGGGGGAGGGGGTGAGGGGGTTGAAAGTGTCTACTTCGGAACAGCCTGAAGCAGGGTATTGGTGATCACGGATCGTCACAACCCCACTTCGATATCGATTGGGGCGCGCGTACTCGACCGGAATTGAGCTGTGCGTGGTCATGCCGTACCGTCCCGTGTCGACGATCACGGCCACCGTTCGAGGATGGACCATGACCTACCCCGGGGCACAAGCCACGTACCGGCTCGCCGATGCGCTGTTCCTCATCGGACATGACGAGTTCACCGGTAAGCCGCACGTCGCCGTCGACCGGCTGGAGTGCGGTCTGGCCGGTGCCGCGCTCGCCGAACTGATGTTCGAGGGCCGGATCGCCCTCGACGGTGGCGGCATCGCCGCGGTCGACCCGCGGCTGTGGCAGGAGCCGCTGACCGACCTGCTGATCACCGAGATCCTGCGCCGTGAGGGTGCGCATCCGGCCCGGCTGTGGATCCGCTACCTGCGCACCCAGCTGAACATCAACGAGCGGGTCGGCACCCGGCTGGTCACCGCCGGCGTCCTGCGTCGTGAGCAGGGCAAGCTCATCGGCCGGTCGGTGCGCTGGCCGGCGATCGACCCGAACCAGGCGGCCTCACCGCGGGTGCGCCTGACCGCCATGCTGATGCACTCGTCCCCGGCCGAGCTGGACCCGGGCACGCTGTTGCTGGCGAGCCTGGCCGAGGCGGTCGGGCTCGCCGCGCACATCTTCGACCCGCAGGTGGGCGGCCGGATGCGGGACTGCCGGCGGTTCCTGCCGGCACAGCTCGACGGCCTGCTCGCCGCCGTGGTCGGCGCGCTCGACGCCAGCACCACGACGGTACGCCGGTAGGGTCCCGCCCCGGGCGTCCGGGGCGGGACCGAAAACGGTCAGGCGGGATCGCGCCACATGGGGAAGAGGCTGGGCCCGTCGGGCAGGTCCAGCGTGACCGGGCGACGCCGGAAGCCGAGCCGCTCGTAGAGCGCGGCGTTGCGCGGCGTGCTCGCCTCCAGGTACGCGGCGGTGCCGGCCCGGTCCAGCTCGGTCAGCCGGTCGCGCAGCAACGCCGATCCGACGCCCCTGCCGTGGTGCTCGGGGTGCACGCCGATGAACGGCAGGTACCAGTGCGGTTCGCCCGGGTGGTTGGCGGCCATCTGCTCGTCGAGGATGCCGAAGCGCTTCATCGCCTCGGGTCCGATCGCGTTCTCCAGTTCGGCGAGTTCCTCGCCCTCGTCCTCGTCGTGTCCGCCGCCGACCGGCAGCCAGAGCGTGGCGCCCAGTCCGTCGCCGGCGACGTGGACCTCACCGGTGCGCAGCGCGAGGGCGACGAACGGCCCGAAGAACGCGGGATGCACCTGCGCGCGGTGGTCGTCCGCCGGGAAGATCCAACTGCTCACCGGGTCGCGCATGAACGCCTCGGCGAGAATTGCGGTAACGAGGGCGGCATCCTGTGTGGATGCCCGCCGGATGGTGCCCTGCCACTGAGTCACTGCCACCCGTCCTGCCGGCTGCACGAGCCATTGTGGTCATCGATCGGCGTGCAACGTATCAGGTGTCTCGGCCGCGCGGCAGGGCGCGGCGGACCGCTCGCCGTACCCCGGCTTTCGTGGCTACGCTGGCCCGGCCCGCCGAACGGAGGACCATGTCCCGTACGCGTCGCCCCGGCTCCTCGCCCGGGGCCGCCATCACCTCGTCGCCGTGGGTCCTGGTCGCGATCGGGGTGATCGTGATGGTGGTGCTGCTGGTGGTGGCGCTCGGTTCGGTGCGCGGTCGGCGGACGTTCCCGGCGGCGGCGCCGTCGGACCCGGCGATGTCGCTGCCGGGGTTGCCGGCCTCCACGTCGGCTCCGCCCGGCGTGCCGTCCGCGCCCTCCGGCACGGCCGGGCGTCCCGTGGTCCCGGGCC
>NZ_CADEAU010000284.1 GCF_902825405.1 Micromonospora maritima
ATGCGGCTGGCCGGCGATGCCGGCCGGCGCGCCGGGTACGACGAGTCCGCCGACCGGACGACCCGCGACCGGCGGCGCGCCGCCTGAGCGTCGCGGGGCCGGGCGGTTCGAACCGTGCCCGCCCCGATTCCGTGTTTATGATCGACAACTCGGTCGGAATGCGGGGAAGAGGGTGAGCGCGGACGGGCGGGTGGTCGGCGCGCTGGTGGCGGTGGCCGACGAGCGGCCGGCGCCGGGCCTGGTGCAGGCCACGCTGGAGACCGCGCACTGGGCGGGCGACCAGCTCGCCCTGGCCGAGCTGGACTCGTCACGGGAGCGGCTGGCCCGGGCCGAGGTACGCGCGCTGCGTGCGCAGATCAGCCCACACTTCATCTACAACGCGCTGACCGCGATCGGCTCGTTCGTGCGCACCGACCCGGAGCGGGCCCGGGAGCTGATCCTGGAGTTCGCCGAGTTCACCCGCTACTCGTTCCGGGCGCACGGCGAGTTCACCACGCTGGCCGAGGAGCTGCGCTCGATCGACCGCTACCTGACCATCGAGCGGGCCCGCTTCGGCGAGCGGCTCCAGGTGCGTCTCCAGATCGCCCCCGAGGTGCTGCCGGTGACGTTGCCGTTCCTCTGCCTCCAGCCGCTCGTGGAGAACGCGGTGCGGCACGGGTTGTCGCGGAAGCCGGGCACCGGCATGGTGAGCATCGAGGCCCGGGACGCGGGCGCCGAGTGTCACATCACGGTGGAGGACGACGGGGTGGGGATGGATCCGACGACGCTGACCGCCGGCATCGCCGAGGTGTCCGGCGCGGGCAGCGACCCGGCCGACGACCCGGGGCAGCACGTCGGCCTCTCCAACGTCGACGAGCGGCTCCGGTCGGCCTTCGGGGACCGGTTCGGCCTGGTCGTCGAGACCGGCCTGGGCTCGGGTACGAAGGTCAGCATGCGGGTGCCGAAGTTCCACCCGGGCGTCCGGGTGTCGTCGTGAGCGGGCGGAGCGAGCGAACCGGGTCGGCGTGGTGAACGCGTCCGGATTCCTGCGGGTGCTGGCGGTCGACGACGAGCCGCCGGCGCTCGACGAGCTGGCCTACCACCTGCGCGCCGACCCCCGGGTGGCGCGGTTGCACACGGCCGGCGACGCCACCGAGGCGCTGCGGGTGCTGCGCGACGACGACGTGGACGTGGTGTTCCTCGACATCCGGATGCCGGGCCTGGACGGGATGGAGTTGGCCCGGGTGCTGCGCCGGTTCGCCCGGCCGCCGGCCATCGTCTTCGTCACCGCGTACGACGACGGGGCGGTGGACGCGTTCGACCTGGGCGCCACCGACTACGTGCGCAAGCCGGTCCGCGCCGAGCGGTTGGCCGAGTCGCTGCGCCGGGTGATCGGTTCGCGGGTGGTGCCGTCGCACCCGGCGGCGCTGGCCCGGGCGGAGGAGGATCCGACCATCCCGGTGGAGCTGGCCGGCACCACCCGGATGCTGCCCCGCTCGGCGGTGCGCTGGGTGGAGGCGCAGGGCGACTACGCCCGGCTGCACACCGCGGAGGGTTCGCACCTGGTCCGGGTGTCGCTGGCCACGCTCGCCGAGCGCTGGGCGGACGCGGGGTTCGTCCGCATCCACCGCTCCTACCTGGTGCAGCTGCGGCTCATCGCCGAGTTGCGGCTGGTCAACTCCGGCTACGTGGTGGTGATCGACGGCAGCGAGCTGCCGGTGAGCCGCCGGCACACGCGTGAGTTGAAGGACAAGCTGGTGCGCGCCGCCAAGCAGGACTGGAGCCGCTGACGTCCTGGCGTACAATGTACGGCAGGTACGAGAGAGCGGAGAGCACATGACCGACGACCGCTTCGACCCGGGCGCCGAATTCGACCGCCAGCTCGACCGGCTGATCCAGCTCGGCTACCCGGCCCTCGCCGGGCAGACCGAGGAGGCGTTCCGTGCCCTGCTCACCCCGCTGCGCGACGCGGCGGTCACCGGCGCCGCCGGGCTGGCCGCCCCGACCGACGCGCGAGCGCCGTTCCTGCTGGTCACCACGCGGGAGCTGACCCCGGTCCCGGAGCGGATCGCGCTCACCACGCTCGCCGGCAGGCGCAAGACAGGCGTCCTGGACCGGAACTTCCCCGCCGACGACCTGCCCGCGTTCCACCCGATCAAGGAGCTGGAGGTGCCGGCCGGGCCCGCGTACCTGCTCTTCGGCGTGGACCGCGGCGAGGAGTACCGCAACCGGACGCCGTCGGACGCGCTGGAGGACATGACCGCCAAGGGCCGGCTGCCGATCACCATCGACGAGGGCCTGGCCTTCGTCACCCTGCACCCGCAGGCGCTGGCCAGCAACAGGTGCTTCTCGCTGGTCGGCTCGCGCTGCGGCGACAAGCGGGTGCCGGCGCTCTGGATCAGCCAGGGCGCGCCCAAGCTCGGCTGGTGCTGGTTCGGCAACCCGCACACCTGGCTCGGCTCCGCCACCGCCCACCCGGTCCGGGTCGGCCTGGACTGAGCCGCCGGCCGGGGCAGGACCGACACCGGTCCCGCCCCGGCCCGCTCAGGAGGTGGCGAGGAGGAAGTGGTTCCAGGCGCTCCCGTCCCGGGTGACGACCAGATGGTCCGCCTCCCCGTCCGGGCCGTCGTCGCCGCCGAACAGCCACGCGAAGCCCGGTACGACGCTTACCGAGGCGACAGGCATGCCGTCCCTCCGGGCCACCGTGAAGCTCCGACCGTCGTCACGACTGACCCACACCTCCCCGGCGCGGTTGTCCTCCGGACCCGTCTGCGTGACGGCCAGCAGAGACCCGTCCGACCCCACCGTCAGGTCCCAGTGCACCACCTCCGGCAGGCCGGTCAGGGTGGTGGACCAGCTCGCCCCACCGTCCCGGGTCCGCTCCAGCGTCACCTCGCCGCCCGCGCCGGTCACGATCTGGTAGCCCTCCCGGCCGTCCACGGCTGCCAGCGCGAGCACACTCTTCCCCGTGGCCGGCGTCCAGGTCGTCCAGGTTTCGCCCCGGTCGGTGCTGCGCGCTCCGACGGTGCTCCCGTTGATCCGGTACGTGGCCCAGAGACTGCCGTCCGACGCGGGATAGAGGCTGGCGAGCGGCAGCGGTGACGGCGGCGGCCCACTGAGCCGGTAGACGCCTCCCGTCGACGGGTCGACCGCCAGCGGCTCGGTGACGACCCAGGACGTCAACTGGCAGAAGACGGGCCGGGCGGCCGGCGGGAAGACGCGCACCGCGGTGATCGCCTGCTCGGCGTCCTGCCAGGTGCGGCCGTAGTCGGTGGAGAGGAACCGCAGCCCGTCGTCGTAGACCAGATAGCTGCGGTCGCTCAGCACCACGTACTCCAGCGTCGTCCCGTTCCAGGTCGGACCGGGACCACACCGGGTGGCCCGGTACTGGGCGTCGTCCCAGTCGGACCAGGTCCGCCCTCCGTCGGTGGTCCGGGCGAACCGCAACACGCAGCCGTCGATGCGCACGTCCACCCCGGAGTCCGGGCCGGTCAGCCTGAAGTCGCCGGCCCGGCCCGGCAGGCTCGGACCGGACGACGGCCCGGGCCGGACCGTGGACCCGATCCGCGACTGCACCACCAGCGGGGCGACGCCCAGGAGCATCAGCAGGACCAGGGCGGTCGCGCCCAGGTTCGCCGACCGGCGACGGCGGGACCGCGCCACGGACCGCAACTCGTCCAGCGGCGGCTGCCGGACGGCGCCGGCGATCGTGTCGACGTCGAAACCGGAGAACTCACGATCGGACATCGATCCTCCCGGTGCTGGTGATGTCGTCGGGATCGGTGAGCAGCGCGGCGAGGGCCTGCCGTCCCCGGGAGAGCCGGGACTTGACCGTGCCGGCGGAAACGCCGAGAGTCGTGGCGATCTCGTCCACCGGCAGGTCGACCAGGTAGTGCAGCGCCAGCGCGGTCCGTTGCCCCTCGGGCAGCTCCCGCATGGCGGCCAGCAGGGCCAGGTGGTCCGGCGACCGGTCGGCGACGGCGGGCGGGGGGCCGATCCGGAGCATCAGCCGGTCGAGGACCCGTCGCCGCCGGTGCCGGCTGCGGGCGACGTTCACCGCCACCCGCCGGAGCCACGCCTCCGGGTTGTCCAGCCGGGCGAACCGCCCGGGCGCGACCAGCGCCTTGGTGAACGCCTCCTGGACCGCTTCCTGGGCCTCGCTCAGGTCACCGGTCACCGCGTAGAGCTGGACCACCAACCGGCGGAAGGACCCCGCGTACAGCTCCGTGATCAGATCACCGTCGGACACCGTCACCCCCTCTCTCCACCTGTCCACTCACGAGGCGGGAGGGAGGTTCCGGGCGGCGCTCAGAAGATGTCGGCGATCGGCAGGGCGAGCGGGAACGGCCGATCGGTGCGGTGCACGTCGGTCGAGGAGAGGACCGCCGCCTCGCGGTAGCCGGCACCGACGTGTTCCAGCACCGTCAGGGTCTGCTTACGCGGCTCCACCAGCCAGTAGTGCGGGATGCCGGCCGCGCCGTACTCGTGGCGTCTGAGCACCAGGTCACGCCCGGCGTTGCCGGGTGAGACGACCTCGACCACGAGCAGCACGTCCGCCGGAGCGAGCGCCGTGCCACCCCGTTCCAGCGCCTCGTCATGGGCGACGAAGACGTCCGGCACGAAGTAGGACGACCGCTTCGCACTGACCCCGATGCCCTGCCCCACCATCAAACCGGCCGGGGCCTGCCGATCGAGGAGCCCGCGGAGGCGGTTGACGATCGCTCCGTGGCGGACGTCCGGGTGTGGGGACACGAGCAGGCACCCGTCGAAGATCTCGTAGTCCTGGCCGTCCCGGGGGAGATCCTGGAGGTCGTCCACCGTCCAGACGTCGCCGCTGTCGGGCCGTGCCGGGCTGGCCACTGTCACACCTCCTCTCTACCGGCTCACCCTGACATCCCGCTCGGTCGTCCACAACGACTCCCCGCTCGTCCACCGAGTTGTCCACAGGTGTGGAGCGTTGTCCACACGTTGTGCACAGGGTTGGTCGGCGTGCTCTTGACATTCCCACCGAGCAGGCGAGACTGCCGGGGGTGACCGGAGCCGAGGAGCAGCGTCGGCCGGGGCGGCCCGTCGAGGCGACCCCGGTGCCCGGTCCGCGCCCGCCGCGAACGACCGATCCGCCCCGGCGGACCCGGATCGTGCTGGCCGAGGTGTCCCGGTCCGGCAGCCGGGCCGACCGCACCCGCTCCGAGCTGACCCAGCAGACCCGGGTCGGCGAGACGCTGGTGCAGGGGCTGATGCGGGCCCAGCTCTCGCTCGCGCTGCGGCTCAGCCTGCTGGTGCTGATCGGGCTGGGCGGGCTGCCCTGGCTCTTCGCCATCGCGCCCTCGGTCGGCCGGGTCACCGTGCTCGGGGTCAACCTGCCGTGGCTGCTGCTCGGCGTGGCCGCCTTCCCGTTCCTGATCGTGGTCGGTTGGGCGTACGTGCGGCTGGCCGAACGCAACGAGCAGGACTTCGTCGACCTGGTCCAACGGCCGGAGCGCTGATGTCCAACGGCTACGTGGTCCCGGCGATCGTGGCGGTCACCCTGGTCACGGTCGGCATCGGCTTCTACGGGCTGCGGCTGGCCCGCACCACCTCCGACTTCCTGGTCGCCTCCCGGGCGGTCAGCCCGACCTGGAACGCCGCCGCGATCGGCGGCGAGTACCTGTCGGCGGCCAGCTTCCTGGGCGTCGCCGGACTGATCCTCAAGTACGGCGTGGACGTGCTCTGGTATCCGGTCGGCTTCGCCGCCGGCTACCTGGCCCTGCTGCTGTTCGTGGCCGCACCGCTGCGCCGCTCCGGCGCGTTCACCCTGCCCGACTTCTGCGAGGTGCGGCTCGGCTCGCGCCGGCTGCGCACCCTGGCCACCGTGTTCGTGATCTTCATCGGTTGGCTCTACCTGGTGCCGCAGTTGCAGGGCGCCGGGCTGACCCTGGCCACGCTGACCGGCGCGCCCTACGCCGTCGGCGCGCTCCTGGTCGCCCTGGTGGTGACCGCGAACGTGGCGCTCGGCGGGATGCGGGCGATCACGTTCGTCCAGGCGTTCCAGTACTGGCTGAAACTCACCGCGCTCGCCGTACCCGCGATCTTCCTGGCGTTGCAGTGGCAGGCCGACGCCCGCCCGGCGGTGGCCCCGCCCGACGGGCCGACGTTCCGGACCGCGACCACCGTGGTGGTCGAGCACCGCGCGACGCTCACCCTGCCCGACGGCGACGTCCGGGAGGTACGCCCCGGCGACCGCCTCGACTTCGCCGCCGGTGACCCGGTGCCCGAGGTGTCCGGCGCGGCGACCGCCGCCGTCGACTGGCTGCTGCCGGACACCGCGGGCGACGACGACCGCAGCCTGTTCGCCACGTACTCGCTGATCCTGGCCACGTTCCTGGGCACCATGGGGTTGCCGCACGTGCTGGTGCGCTTCTACACCAACCCGGACGGCGCCGCCGCCCGCCGCACCACGCTCGTGGTGCTGGCCCTGGTCGGCGTCTTCTACCTGTTACCCACCATCTACGGCGTGCTGGGCCGGATCTACACCCCGCAACTGCTGGTCAGCGGGCAGACCGACGCGGTGGTGGTGCTGCTGCCCGGCGCCGCGCTGGGCGACGGCACCATCGGCCGGCTGCTCGCCGCGCTGGTCGCCGCCGGAGCATTCGCGGCCTTTCTCTCCACCTCGTCCGGCCTGCTCACCAGCGTCGCCGGGGTGATCTCCACGGACGTTCTGGGCCGGGGCTCGGTACGTGGCTTCCGGATCGCCACGGTGATCGCCGGCGGGGTACCGGCGGTGCTCGCGTTGAACGTCTCCGGGCTGGACGTCTCCCAGGTGGTCGGGCTGGCGTTCGCGGTGGCCGCGTCGAGCTTCTGCCCGCTGCTGGTGCTGGGCATCTGGTGGCGCGGCCTGACCGACCTGGGCGCCGCCGCCGGGGTGCTGGTGGGCGGCGGCGCGGCGATCGGCGCGGTGCTGCTCACCGTGCTCGGCCCGCCGCTGAACGGCTGGCCCGCCACGTTGACCACCCAGCCGGCCGCGTGGACGGTGCCGCTGGCGTTCACCGTGATGGTGGTGGTCTCCATGGCCAGCCGGCGACGGCTGCCCCGCGACGTGGGCGCCACCATGCTCCGCCTGCAC
>NZ_CADEAU010000285.1 GCF_902825405.1 Micromonospora maritima
TCGCGGGGCCGGCGATACCACCGGCGGTCGCGGCGATACCAGCAGCGGTCAGAACGGTGGTGCGCAGCAGAGTGGTAGCCATGATGGTTGCCTCCCTGAAATGTGGGGGTCACGGCACAGGGGGGTGCCGTGCGAGGGGGAAAGTCTGCGGATCCGGCGGCCCGGAGGGCCGGCACGGGGTGTGCGCGGGGCTCGGGCGGCCACGAGGGGTGGCCTGCACGCTGTCCGGAACGGCCACGGGGGGTGGCCTGCTCGGGGGCCCGGGGGATGTAACCACCGGCGGTGGCCGGTCATTCCGACCCGGGCGCTGGCCGGTGGTGCGGCCTGCCGGCTCGGGGGATGTAACGACGACCGGTGGCCGGTCATTTCCGACCGGGGCTGCCTGCCGGCTCGTACCGGCCGGGGCTCCACGCGGTCTGCCCGGTACAACGCCTGACCCCCGGCACCGATTCCACCCTGACGGTGGCACCGACCACCGCCGACCCGGACGATCGGGCCGATTCTTCGCAGCCCGCACCCCCACGCCCCGCCGGAACCGGACACCGCACCCCGAACCTCCACCCACCCCCACCCCCGGGTCGGCCGGAGGTGGCGCCGCATTCGACGGATCCGAGATCTTGGTAGGAAACGGCCCCCATAGGGGCACTTTCCTTCCAAGATCTCGACGGTGGCCCGAAGGGCGGAACGCCGATCCTGGGCTGTGGGAACAGGGCTCTCGCTCGGGGTGCTCGGATGCGACCGACGGGCCGGAAGCGTCCTCCGCTCGCACATCTATGACTATGCGCCATAAATATGCCTCTGAGGCATACCAGTCTTACCGGGACGTCGCTCCGCCTGCCATTACTCCTTGTGACCGCCTGCAGGTGGGGGCGCAGTGCCTTCGGGGATCCCGACACCGGTGACGGCAGGCGTCGGCGCGGCGGAGATCCTGGTAGGAAGGCACCCCCGGATCCGGAGGCCTGCGGCGGCGGGTGCGCGCATGCTCACCGGGCGAGCAGCAGGTTGTGGACCAGAAACCGGCACCGCGTCACGTGGTCCGACGACGGCACGGCCCCGGGACGGGCCGGCAGCCGACGTCGGTCGGAGCGCCGGGCACAGGAACCAGGGACCAGCCTGCGGGGACGTACGAGGCAGGGTCCGTGCGCGGGCGGGGGCGCGAGGGGTCAGGAGGGCGTCGTGGCGGCGTCGGAGCCGTCGAGCGCGGCGAGGATCGCCTCGGCCGTACGCCGACCGACACCGGGCACCTCGGTGATCTCGTCGACCGTGGCGGCGGACAGACGCTTCAACGAGCCGAAGTGCCGCAGGAGCGCCTTGCGCCGGACCTCGCCGAGGCCGGGGACGTTGTCGAGCGCCGACTCGGTCATCCGCTTCGAGCGGCGCTGGCGGTGGAATGTGATGGCGAAGCGGTGCGCCTCGTCGCGTACCCGTTGCAGCAGGTAGAGCGCCTCCGAGGTCCGCGGCAGGATCACCGGGAACTCGTCGTCGGGCAGCCAGACCTCCTCCAGCCGCTTCGCCAGCCCGCACAGTGCCACGTCGTCGATGCCCAGCTCGACGAGCGCCTTGGCGGCGGCGGCCACCTGGGGCGGGCCGCCGTCGACCACCACGAGCTGCGGCGGGTACGCGAACTTGCGCGGCCGCCCGGTGGTCGGATCGATGCCGGGCCGGTCGGGGTCGGCGGCGGTCTCCTCGCCCAGCTCCCCGGTTTCGGCGCGGGCGTCGAGGTAGCGGGCGAACCGTCGGCGCAGCACCTCGGACATGGCGGAGAGGTCGTCGGTCGCGCCGCGCACGATGAACCGGCGGTATTCGCTCTTGCGGGGCAGCCCGTCCTCGAACACGACCATGCTGGCGACCACGTCGGTGCCCTGGATCTGGGAGACGTCGAAGCATTCGATCCGCAGGGGCGAGGTGCGCATGGCGAGCGCGTCGGCGATCTCGTCCAGGGCCTGGCTGCGGGTGGTCAGGTCGCCGGCCCGCTTGAGCTTGTGCCGGGCGAGCGCGTCCTTGGCGTTGCGCTCCACCGTCTCCAGCAGCGACCGCTTGTCACCCCGCTGCGGCACCCGCAGCGACACCCGGCTGCCCCGCCGGGCGGAGAGCCAGTCGGCCAACGCCTCCGCGTCGCCCGGCAGCTCGGGAACGAGCAGCTCGCGCGGGACGTCGGCCTCGCCCTGCTCACCGCCGTAGACCTGGGTGCAGAAGTGGTGCACGAGGTCGCCGGTGGTCAGCTCCTCGGTCTTCTCCACCACCCAACCGCGCTGGCCGCGCACCCGGCCGCCGCGGACGTGGAACACCTGCACCGCGGCTTCGAGCGGGTCGTCGGCGAACGCGACCACGTCGGCGTCGGTGCCGTCACCGAGCACCACGGTCTGCTTCTCCATGGCCCGCCGCAGCGCGGCGACGTCGTCGCGCAACCGGGCCGCCCGCTCGAACTCCAGTTGCTCGCTGGCGTCGAGCATCTCCCGCTCCAGCCGGCGGACCATGGTGTCGGTGCGGCCGGCCATGAAGTCGCAGAAGCCGTCGACGATCTCGCGGTGCCGCTCGGCGCTGACACTGCCGACGCACGGCGCCGAGCACTTGCCGATGTAGCCCAGCAGGCACGGTCGGCCGACCTGGCCGGCCCGCTTGAAGACGCCGGAGGAGCAGGTCCGTGCCGGGAAGACGCGCAGCAGCAGGTCGAGCGTCTCGCGGATGGCCCAGGCGTGCGAGTAGGGCCCGAAGTAGCGCACCCCCTTGCGCTTCGCGCCGCGCATCACCTGCAACCGCGGGTATTCCTCGTCGAGCGTGACCGCGAGGTAGGGGTAGGACTTGTCATCGCGGTAGCGGACGTTGAACCGCGGGTCGTACTGCTTGATCCAGGTGTATTCCTGCTGGAGCGCCTCGACCTCGGTGGCGACGGTGATCCAGTCGACCGACTCGGCGGTGAAGACCATCTGCCGGGTGCGCTGGTGCAGGTTGACCGGGTCGGCGAAGTAGGAGTTGAGCCGGCTGCGCAGGTTGCGGGCCTTGCCGACGTAGATCACCCGACCGGTGCCGTCCCGGAAGCGGTAGACCCCTGGCAACTCCGGGATGGTGCCGGTCGCGGGACGGTAGGTCGAGGGGTCAGCCACGACCCAAGCCTAGTCCGCATCCCCGACACCCGGCCGCCGCCGCGCCTCCGCCCGCGAGCGGCGGGCGGAGGCGGTACGGGCGGGTGCGGTGCGCCCGGTCAGGCCAGCGTGATCTGGTCGCCTTCGACCTTGATCTCCTTCGCCGCCAAGGGCTTGGTGGCGGGGCCAAGCTTGACCGAGCCGTCGCTGATCGAGAACCGGCTGTTGTGGCAGGTGCAGTTGATGGTGCCGCCGTCGACGTTCGACACCGGGCAGCCCTGGTGGGTGCAGATCGGATCGAACGCCTTGAACTGGCCGGCCTCGGGCTGGGTGATCACCACGCCCTTGCTGGCGTAGATCGTGCCGCCGCCGACCGGGATGTCGCTGGTGCGGGCCAACGGGGCGCTGCTGTCCCGGTCGCCGCCGCCCGCGTCGCCGGTGGCGGTGGCGCCGGGCGGTCCTCCGCTGGTCGGGGCCTGCCCGGGGGTCGCGTCGTCGTCGCCGCATCCCGCGAGCACCACGGCCGCGCCAACCGCTCCGGCACCCGCGAGCAGGGTCCGACGGGTCTGGGTGATCGGTCCGGTCCGCGCCTGGTCGTCACTCATATCCGGCCTCTCTCTCGGCTGTCGCCACCGGTCATGATCCGTGGCCACAGTGTGCAACACGCACCAGGATCGGGCACGGTTCATACTGTCGCGTCACGAAACGGGCGTCTGTGCGGATGACGGACAGGGCCGGCCGCTGGCCCCGTCCGTCGTACCCGTGGGTCAGCGCGCCCCGGCCGGCACCTTGCGGGTCCGGGTCTTGGTCCCGCCGTTGGCCTTCGCCGCCCGGGTGGTGGCGGCCTTGGCGCCCTTGGCCGCGCCGTCGAGCTTGAGGATCGGCCGCAGGAACTCGCCGGTGTGGCTCTCCGGAACCTCGGCGACCTCCTCGGGGGTGCCGGTGGCGAGCACCGTGCCGCCCCGGTGGCCGCCCTCGGGGCCCATGTCGATCAGCCAGTCGGCCGTCTTGATCACGTCGAGGTTGTGCTCGATCGTGATGACCGTGTTGCCCTTGTCGACCAGGCCCTCCAGCACCATCAGCAGCTTGCGGATGTCCTCGAAGTGCAGACCGGTGGTCGGCTCGTCGAGCACGTAGACGG
Organism: Micromonospora maritima; assembly: GCF_902825405.1. GTDB lineage: Bacteria > Actinomycetota > Actinomycetes > Mycobacteriales > Micromonosporaceae > Micromonospora > Micromonospora maritima. The sequence continues at coordinate 4,225 of NZ_CADEAU010000285.1, forward strand.
TGCGGCCGGTGGAGCGCTTCTGCAGCTCGGAGGCGAGCTTGACGCGCTGCGCCTCACCGCCGGACAGCGTCGGCGCGGGCTGGCCGAGACGGACGTAGCCGAGGCCGACGTCGACGAGCGTCTTGAGGTGCCGGTGGATGGCCGGGATGGCGGAGAAGAACTCGGCCGCCTCCTCGATCGGCATGTCCAGGACCTCGGCGACCGTCCGGCCCTTGTAGTGCACCTCGAGCGTCTCGCGGTTGTAGCGCGCGCCCTTGCACACCTCGCAGGGGACGTAGACGTCCGGCAGGAAGTTCATCTCGATCTTGATCGTGCCGTCACCGGAACACGCCTCGCAGCGCCCGCCCTTGACGTTGAACGAGAACCGGCCCGGGCCGTACCCCCGGACCTTGGCCTCGGTGGTCTCGGCGAACAGCTTGCGGACGTGGTCCCAGACCCCGGTGTAGGTGGCCGGGTTGGAGCGCGGCGTCCGCCCGATCGGCGACTGGTCGACGCCGACGACCTTGTCCACGTGCTCCAGGCCGGTGATCCGGGTGTGCCGGCCGGGCACCAGCCGGGCGCCGTTGATCTGGTTGGCCAGCACCGTGTAGAGGATGTCGTTGACGAGCGTCGACTTGCCCGAGCCGCTGACCCCGGTGACCGCGATGAGCTGGCCCAGCGGGAAGCTCACGGTGAGGTTGCGCAGGTTGTGCTCGCGCGCGCCGTGCACCACCAGCTCCCGGCCGGGCGTCTGCGGCCGCCGGGTGGCCGGCGTCGGGATGGACTTGCGCCCCGACAGGTACGCCCCGGTGACCGACTCGGCGTTGTCGAGCAGCGCCGGCACCGAGCCGCTGTGCACGATCTTGCCGCCGTGCTCGCCGGCGCCCGGACCGATGTCGACGATCCAGTCGGCCACCCGGATGGTGTCCTCGTCGTGCTCGACCACGATCAGCGTGTTGCCCAGCCCGCGCAGCCGCAGCAGCGTCTCGATGAGCCGGTGGTTGTCGCGCTGGTGCAGGCCGATCGACGGCTCGTCGAGCACGTAGAGCACGCCGACCAGGCCGGAGCCGATCTGGGTGGCGAGCCGGATGCGCTGGGCCTCGCCGCCGGAGAGCGTGCCCGCCGGACGGTCCAGGGAGAGGTAGTCGAGGCCGACGTCGAGCAGGAACTTCAGCCGGGCGTTGATCTCCTTGAGCACCCGCTCGGCGATCATCTTCTGCCGGTCGGTCAGCTCGATGCCGGCCAGCAGGTCGGCCGCCTCGCCGACGGAGAGGTTGCAGACCTCGGCGATGCTCTTGCCGGCCAGGGTGACCGCGAGCACCTCGGGCTTGAGCCGGGCACCACCGCACGCCGCGCAGGGCACGTCCCGCATGTAGCCCTCGTACTTGTCACGGGACCACTCCGACTCGGTGTCGTTGTGCCGACGCTCGATCCACTGCACCACGCCCTCGAAGCCGGTGTAGTAGGAGCGTTCGCGTCCGTACTTGTTGCGGTAGCGGACGTGCACCTGGTCGTCGGAGCCGTGCAGGATCGTCTTCTGCGCCCGCGACGGCAGCGCCCGCCAGGGCGTGTCGATGTCGAAGTGCTGGGCCTCGCCGAGTGCCTCCAGCAGGCGCAGGAAGTATTCGAGGTTGTGCCCGGTGGCCCAGGGCTGGATCGCGCCCTCCCGCAGCGAACGCTCCGGGTCGGGGATGACCAGCTCGGGGTCGACCTCCTTCTTGGTGCCCAGGCCGGTGCACTCCGGGCAGGCGCCGTAGGGCGCGTTGAAGGAGAAGACCCGGGGTTCCAGGTCCTCGATCGCCAGGGGGTGGTCGTTCGGGCAGGCCAGGTGCTCGGAGTAGCGGCGCTCCCGGGCCGGGTCGTCCTCCGGCAGGTCGACGAAGTCGAGCAGCACCAGACCACCGGACAGGCCGAGCGCGGCCTCGACCGAGTCGGTCAGCCGTTGCTTGGCGCTCGGCTTGACGCTGAGCCGGTCGATGACCACCTCGATGGTGTGCTTCTCCTGCTTCTTGAGCTTGGGCGGCTCGGTCAGCGGGTGCACCACGCCGTCGACCCGGGCGCGGGCGTAGCCCTTGGCCTGAAGCTCGGCGAAGAGGTCGACGTATTCGCCCTTGCGGCCGCGCACCACCGGCGCGAGCACCATGAACCGGGTGCCCTCGGCCATGGCCAGGACCCGGTCGACGATCTGCTGCGGGCTCTGCTTGGAGATCCGCTCACCGCAGATCGGGCAGTGCGGCTCGCCGATGCGGGCGAAGAGCAGGCGGAGGTAGTCGTAGACCTCGGTGATGGTGCCGACGGTGGAGCGCGGGTTGCGCGAGGTCGACTTCTGGTCGATCGAGACGGCCGGGCTGAGGCCCTCGATGAAGTCGACGTCGGGCTTGTCCATCTGACCGAGGAACTGCCGGGCGTACGACGACAGCGACTCGACGTAGCGGCGCTGCCCCTCGGCGAAGATGGTGTCGAACGCCAGGCTCGACTTGCCCGAACCGGAGAGCCCGGTGAAGACGATCAGGGCGTCCCGGGGCAGGTCGAGACTGACGTCACGCAGGTTGTGCTCGCGCGCGCCACGGATGATCAGTCGGTCGGCCACGGTGCGTGTGCTCCCGGAAGAAGAATATGAGGCGGATCTGTGCACCAGACGCCGGGTCTGGGTGGTTTTCACAGGTTGTCGGGGCGCAGAGAAAACGCCTCGGCAACTCTAGCCCCGACGTACGACAACTTCCGTCGCGCGAACATTCCCCCAGCTCAGGCCGGTCGGGCGCGAACCACGCACGTCCGCCCGACCGGCCCGGGCCGGCTCAGAATGCCCCGGGAGCGGGCGGGGTCGCCGGACGCCCGGTGCGCCGCCGCCCGCCG
>NZ_CADEAU010000286.1 GCF_902825405.1 Micromonospora maritima
CCCGCCGGGCCGGCCGACGCGGGTACGCCCGCGGCGTCCCGCTCCATCAGCAGTTCGTGCAGCTCGGCGCTGATCCGCGCGACGTCGGCCAGGTGCGCGTGCCGGCCCAGGGTGCGGGGCCGGGGCACGGCCACCTCGACCACCTCGCGGATCCGGCCGGGACGGGGGCTGAGCACGACCACCCGGTCGGCCAGCAGCACCGCCTCGTCGATCGAGTGGGTGACGAAGACGATGGTGGCCTTCGTGTCCATGTGCACCCGCTGCAACTCCCCGGAGAGCTCCTCCCGGGTCAGCGCGTCGAGCGCGGAGAACGGCTCGTCCATCAGCATCACCCGGGGCGAGCCGATCAGGGAGCGGCAGAGCGAGACGCGCTGCTGCATGCCGCCGGACAGCTCGTGCGGCAGGCGCTTCTCGAAGCCGCCCAGCCCGGCCATCTCCAGCAGCTCGCGGGCCCGGTCGCGGTGCCTGGCCCGGCTCCAGCCGAAGATCTCCACCGGCAGCAGGACGTTGTCGAGCACCGTGCGCCAGGGCAGCAGGGCCGGCCGCTGGAACAGCATGGCCACGTCCCGGCGCGGCCTCGTGATCGGCGTGCCGGCGACCGTGATCTCACCGGCGGTGACCGGCAGCAGCCCGGCGATCATGCGCAGCAGGGTGGACTTGCCGCAGCCCGACCGGCCCAGCACGGCGACGAACTCACCCTCGGCGACGTCGAGGTCGATGCCGCGCAGCGCCTCCACCCGCCCGGATCGGCCGTCGAAGGTGCGGGACACCCCGGACAGTCGGATCATCTCCCGCCGGCTCCCTTCCCACTTCGTCGCGAACGTGAGCCGGGCTAGCGTAGCGGGGTGTGTGCTTATAGCACCGTCCGGGGTGGACGTCAGTCCGCTTTCCGTCACGCAACTTCGTTTCCTTTCCGCAACCCGGACGGTTGCGGCGCGTCATCAGCCTTCTCGTACGCTGTTGCGCGCGAAGAGTCCCCTCACGACGGTCCCGTTGGCTGCCCCTCCTGCCGACCCCGTCGGACCCACGACCCGACCGGCGAAGAAGTCCTGGTCGGAAAGGACATGGTGCACTGATGAGAAGGTTGACCCGTACGGTCGCCGCCGCGGCGCTGGCGACCGCCCTCGCCCTCGTCGGCGGCTGCAGCAGCGACTCGGACAAGTCCGAGGGCGGCGGCGGCAGCGGCGCGGCGCTGGAGAAGGTGACCTACCTCACCTCGTTCGGCAACTTCGGCCGTGACTCCTACGCCTGGGTGGCGAAGGACAAGGGCTTCTTCAAGGAGGCCGGCTTCGACGTCGACATCAAGCCCGGCCAGGGCACCGGTTCCGTCATCCAGACCATCACCGGCGGCCAGGCCGACTTCGGCCCGATCGACCTGACCGGTGGCATCCTCCAGCTCGGCAACGGCCAGGCCAAGGACTTCGTCGCGGTGGCCGCGATCCAGCAGCGCACCATGGCGGCGATCGTCACGGTCGAGGGCAAGAACATCGCCACCCCGAAGGACCTCGAGGGCAAGAAGCTCGCCGACACCCCGACCTCCGTCGTGCGCAACCTCTTCCCGACGTACGCCCGGCTGGCCGGCATCGACGGCAGCAAGGTGACCTGGGTCAACGGTGAGGCGCAGGGCCTGATCGGCATGCTCGGCTCGGGCTCGGTGGACGGCATCGGCCAGTTCGTCGTCGGCCAGCCGACGGTCGAGGCGGTGGCCAAGAAGAAGCCGGTCGTGCTGCCCTACAGCAACGTGATGCAGGACCTCTACGGCAACGCGCTGATCACCTCCAGCAAGATCGCCAAGGAGAAGCCGGAGATGGTCAAGAAGTTCACGGCCGCTCTGCTCAAGGGCCTGGAGTACTCCCTGGAGCACCCGGACGAGGCGGGCGAGATCCTGAAGAAGAACGTGCCGGCCGCGAACCCGGGTGCGTCCGCTGCGGAGCTGCGGTTGATGGCCGCGTACGTGCGGTCGAGCAACTCCGGCACCGCGATCGGCACCCTGGACAGCGGCCGGGTGGCCAAGAGCATCGCGCTGCTCCAGGGTGCGGGCGCGCTCAAGCAGAACCTCACCCCGGACCAGATCATCGACTTCAACCTCGCGCCGAAGGCCTGACCGGTCGGCTCGGGTCACGGGGGTGCGCCCCGCCGGAACACCCGGTGGGGCGCACCCCCTTCGCGTGCCGGTCGTCCCGACCGGCCGAGAGAGGAGGACACGTTGACGCAGTTGACCGAGGCCCGCCCCGGTGCGCCGGAGGAGCCGGTCCCGTCCGTGCGGGCCCGGCGCGGCCCGGCGGTACGCCCGGCGGCGGTCGGGTTGCCGGCGCTGGGACTGGTCGTCGCGGTGGCCGCCTGGTGGCTGGTCACCTCGGGGCTGCACCTGGTGCACCCGGTCGCGCTGCCGCCGCCCCAGGACGTGGCCCGTTCGCTGGCGTCCACCACCGAGGTGCTGCTGCCGGCGCTGGGCATCACCACCTGGATGACCCTGGCCGGCTTCCTGCTCTCGGCGGCCGTCGGCGTGCTGATCGGGACGGCGCTGGCCGCGTCGAGCCGGGTGGAGCGGATGTTCGCGCCGCTGCTGGTGGCGGTCAACGCGGTCCCGAAGATCGCCTTCGGTCCGCTGCTCGTGGTGGCCGTGGGCTTCGGCCAGAAGCCCATCCTGACGATGGTGTTCCTGCTCTGCTTCTTCCCGATCGTGCTCTCCACCGCCACCGGGTTGACCACCACCCCGGCCGACCTGGCAGAGCTGGGCCGGTCGCTCAACGCGTCCTGGTGGCAGTCGTTCCGCAAGGTGCGCTTCCCGGCCGCCCTGCCGCAGATCTTCGTCGGCCTCAAGGTGGCCATGCCGCTGGCCGCGATCGGCGCGGTGATCGGGGAGTTCTACTCGGACCGGCCCGGCCTGGGCTACCAGATCCTGCAGTACAACGGCGTGGGCGACACCGCGACCGCCTGGGCGGCCATCGTGCTGGTGGCGCTGATGAGCATCGTGCTCTACGCGGTGCTGAGCCTGATCGAGCGCCTCGCCCTCCCGTGGGTCCGGGCCACCACCTCCGCCCGCTGACCCCCGGGGACCACCGTCGACCGGGGCCGGCCCGACCCACCCCGTCGACCGGGAACCCGACCCCGCCGACCGAGAACCCGACGTCGACCGGGGACGCCGACAGATCGAGCACAACCCACGGTCGGCGGCCGACCACGACAGGTGTGGCCCCACCGCAACCGGCGTAGGGATCAAGCCTGACCGCCCGGAGCCGGTTGCGGTGGGGCCACACCCCCACCGCGACAGGAAAATCAGCCGGCGAGCCGCCACCGACCCCCACGAGCCACCAACGTCGTCAACGCCTGCGGCATCAGCCCGGAGTGGTTGTCCGGGGTCATCCGGATCGGCCCGGAGAGGCCGTCGAGCTGTGCGGTCTCCAGCACGTCGCGCAGCGCGTCCCGGTTCACCTCGCCCGGCTCCCCGCCGGCGCGCTGCTCGGCGTCGGCGATGAGTTGCACCGCGTCCGCGGCGAACGAGGAGAAGCCGTTGTAGCCGCCGAACCGGGCGGTGTAGTCCTGGAACCACTGCCGCCGGGCCGCCTTGGCCGGGGTGGTGGCGATGACGTCGTCGATCACCATCGTCTGGGTGAAGATGAGCGTGGCCTGCTCGGTGGAGCGGGCCGACGGACCCAGGAACAGGTCACCGGCCGCCGAGGCGTCGAAGAAGAACGACCCGCCGAACTTGCTCTGCCGGGCGGTGGTGGCGGCCAGCGTCGCCTGCTCCGGCGTGGTCCAGAGGATCAGGGCCTGCGGCTTCTTGGCGAGCAGGTCGGTGATCTGGGTGCTCACCTCGGTGTCGGTGGTGCGTACCGACTCGGCGCCCACGAGCCGCACCGTGGTCTTGCCGAAATCGCGCCGCAGCGCGGTCAGCCCCTCCTGGCCGTAGCCGTCGGCGCTGTGCAGCACGGCCACCTTGCGGATCTGGCGCCGGCTCAGTTCGGTGGTGAGCGCCGCCGCGCTGTCGGCCGCATTCGGCGCCAGCTTGAAGACGTACCGGCGCTGGTCGACCGGTTCGGTGACCGCGCCGGCCGAGGCGAGCGCGATGGTCGGAATGCGCTTGTCGCCGATCGTGCGGGCAGCCCCGACGGCGCATTCGTTGCAACTGCCCATGATGACCGCGCTCACCTCTGAGTCGGCGCTGAAATCGTTGATGTTCCGCAAGGACTCGGCCGCGTCGGAGCGGTTGTCCTTGACCTTCAGCTTGATCTGCCGGCCACCCAGCGCGCCCGAGGCGTTCAGCTGGTCGACCTTCAGTTCCAGGGCTCTTTGGTAGACCTTGCCGATCGGCGCGGAAGCGCCGGAGAGTTCGAGGTCGGCGGCGATCACGATCGGGCTGGTGTCCTGCGGTTCCCCGCCGATCCCGCAGCCGGTGAGCGTGGTGGCCAGCACGGCCGATGCGAGCACCGCGATGCTCGCGGAGCGGATGGGGCTCAACTCAGTCCTCCAGGTGCGGCGCGGGTCGACGCCCGATCACCGCCGCTCGTCCGTCCTCAGTGGAGGATCGGGATTGGTGTGCCGTACGGTGTGCGCGAAGCCTGCAAAACCTTGCCAATGCCGGGCCCTGTGGTCAAGCGCGGGCGCCGGAAGCCGTTTCGGGACGCCCATCCCACATGCTGGGGACACGAAACGTTAACTGACAATTACTGCGCAGATGCGCGTGACCACTCTGGAGTGACATCCCCTGTTCAGGGGGTTGGAGAAAAGAAGGTATTAGGTGATCGGATCTCGGGTTGAGTCGACCCCGACCGTTTCCTGCCTCACTGCGGCTTCCCAAACAGGATCTCGTCTGATGAAATCGCGGCCGTGCCGCGCGTGGCGCTGGCCGCTGCACCAGGCACGGGTCAGCGGGTCGCGCGTGGAAGAAACGACGGAGGCGATGTCGTGAGCACCGGACCTACGACCCTGCCCGGGAGCCCCAACGCCGAACAGCGGAACCGGCGACGGCGCCTGCCCAGGCTGCGTGACGCGCGGATCCGCTCCAAGCTCGCCCTCATCCTGGTCGTTCCGGTCGCCGCTGTCATTGCACTGGCAACTATCCGACTCATTTCCGTGGGCCAGGGCGCCTACGAGGCGGACCAGGTCCGCGCGCTCACCGCGGTCTCGGTCGACGTCTCGGCGCTCACTCAGGACCTGCACAAGGAGCGGATGGCGGCGGCGGTGTTCCTGGCCGACCCGGAGCAGAAGCCGGACGACTACAACCTGCGGGTGCGCCGCACCGACGAGCGGATCGCCGCGTACCGCGAGGAGCGCGACAAGCTCGGCGACGTGTCGGCCGCGATCCGGGGCCGGCTCAAGGTGATCGACGACCACCTGGCCACCCTCAACGGCACCCGCCAGGAGGTGCTCGACCGCCTGCAGATGCCGGTGGCCGAGGCGAGCCTGCGCTACGGGATCGTCCTCGACGACCTGGTCGCGTACGGCGACGCGCTGGCCCAGCAGCCGGGCGCGGAGAGCCTCGCCGACGCCCGTCGGGCGGTGGCCGCGTTCGCCCACGCCAAGGCCGAGGTGGCGGAGGAGCAGGCGGTCGCGTTCACCGCGCTCGCCGCCGGCGGCCGGATCGACGAGGAGCAGTTCTCCTCCTTCGTCGCCACCCTGACCGGCCAGCAGGAGGCGCTGCTCGCCTTCTCCCGCGCCGCCGCCCCGGAGCAGCGGGCCCTGGTGGACCGGACCGTCTCCGGCGACGCGGTGCAGCTCGCCGACCGGGTCGCCACCGACCTGTCCCGGTCCGTCGGCAGGCCCGCGCAGGTCACCCGGGACGAGGCGTCCGCCGCCATCGGCGCCGTCGACGACCTGATGCGGTGGGCGGAGATCCAGCTCCTGGACGAGCTGCTGGCCGACGCCGACGCGGTGCGCTCGGACGTGATCCGGCAGGCCTTCGTGGAGAGCCTGCTCGTGCTGCTCACGCTGGCCGTCGCCGTCACGCTCGCCGTGGTGCTCGCCCGCTCGCTCAACGACTCGCTGCGCCGGCTGCGCGAGGGCGCGCTCTCGGTGGCCAACCACGACCTGCCGGACGCGGTGAGCCGGCTGCAGAACGTCAACGCCATCGGCGACGGCGGCGTGGACGAGATCGTCCAGCAGGTCCGGGACCCGATCAAGCTGTCCAACCGGGACGAGGTCGGCCAGGTGGCGGTGGCCTTCAACGTGGTCCACCGGGAGGCGGTCCGGGTCGCCGCCGAGCAGGCCGCGCTGCGTACCAGCGTCTCGGCGATGTTCCTCAACCTGGCCCGCCGCTCGCAGAGCCTGGTCGACCGGATGATCGGCGAGCTGGACGCGATCGAGCGCGGCGAGGAGGACCCGAAGCGGCTGGCCCAGCTCTTCGAGCTGGACCACCTGGCCACCCGGATGCGCCGCAACGACGAGAACCTGCTGGTCCTCGCCGGGGCCGACTCCGCGGTGCCGCGCCGGGACGACGCGCTGCTGGTCGACGTGCTGCGCGCCGCCCAGTCCGAGGTCGAGCTCTACAACCGGATCGAGTTCGGCACCGTCGACACCGACATCTCGGTCGCCGCGCACGCCGTCAACGACGTGGTCCGGCTGGTGGCCGAACTGCTCGACAACGCCACCCGGTTCTCGCCACCGAACACCTCGGTGGTGGCCGACGGCCGCCGGATCCGCGACTACGTGCTGATCCAGATCGAGGACCGGGGCCTGGGCCTCAGCGACGAGCAGCTCGACTCGCTCAACCGGCGGCTGGCCGCGCCGCCGACCGTCGACGTGGCCGCGTTCCGGCTGATGGGTCTGGCCGTGGTCAGCCGGCTCGCCTCCCGCTACGGGATCCGGGTCGAGCTGCGCCGCAACGTCGAGGGCGGCACGGTCGCCCAGGTGACGCTGCCGAACTCGACGGTCGTGCTGCCGGTCAACCGGGGTCAGGCCCCGCTGACCCGGCCGCGTCAGCCGCTCGCCGTCGAGCAGTCGCCGCTGAGCCAGGTCGGCGCCGCCGACGCGCTGGCCGGCGCCGGCCGGGGC
>NZ_CADEAU010000287.1 GCF_902825405.1 Micromonospora maritima
GTCGCCACGTCCGGCGACAGGTGTACGTGGTGCCGGCGCCCCCGGCGCAGCCCCTCGGCCCGGATGGCGGGCAGCACGTCCTCGGCGGTGCCGTGGAAGAGCCGGTCCGGCGGCGTGGCCGGGGTCAGGCCGAGGTCGACCGGGACGGAGTGCCCCTGGTTGGCGCGGATCCGGTCGACCCCGTCCGGGCCGGCCTCGACGGCGAAACGCTGCTTGTCGTTGCCGGCCACCACGGCGTCGAGGTCGGCGCGGCTGATCCGCAGCGCGGCGAGCAGGTCGGCGACGGGCGTCCAGCCGGCCCGGTCGAGCGTCAGCTGAAACCGGTCGGGGCGGTGGCGCAGCGCCAGCGAGATGCGCTTGCTCACCCGGACCAGGTCACGGTGTTCCATCCGGACAGTGTGGAGACCCGACCGCGCGGCGTCGACCGGGTTCCCGGCGGCGGTCCGCTCAGCGGGTGGCGGCCGACGCCGGGTCGGCCCTCAGGCCGGCGACGTCCACCACCTCGAAGTCGCTGCCGCGCAGGCGGTCCAGCGCGTGCAGGGCGTCGTTGTCCCAGCGCGGATCCGGCGCGCCGGAGATGAACCAGGCGGAGCCGTGGTCGGCCACGATCAGCCCGTGTCGACGCATCGCCTCGGCCACGATCCGGGCCTGCCGCGGCAGCCCCGACAGGTCGACCGAACGCTTGAGCCGCAGCCGCTGGCCGAGCTGCGGCAACGTCGGGTCGGTGGCCGACGAGGCGGAGTGGCTGGCCGGCCACGTCCAGCCGGTGCGGGTACGCGGCACGGTGACCCGGATCGCGTGGTCGATCCGGCCGGCCGCCACCTCGTCGTAGCGCACCAGCCCGGCCAGCACGGACAGCCCGGCCGCATCGGCGGAGGTCCAGCCGGCCCGGCGCATCCGGTTGGAGCGCAGGTCGAACACCGCACCCGAGCCGGCCCGCCACCCGGCCCCGGACCGGTGCGCGTCGAACAGCTCGTACGCCCGGCAGGCACTCCGGTCCCAGACGATCACGTGCCGGTCACCGGTGCCCGACGGCCCACCCTCGACCTTCGCGTCCGGCGGGATCGGGTACGGCCCGGGGTCGCTCTCGTCGGCGTACCCGAAGGTGACCGGCACCCGCCGCTGCCCGGCCGGGACGACGGTGACCGGGATGCCGATCGGCGCGCCCGCCCACGTCCCGGAGCCGAAGTCGGCGTGCACGGTCGCGCCGGCGCCGATCGCGCCGACCATCGCGGCCGACCGGGCGTGGACCGGCAACCGGGAGACGTCGGCGTGCCAGACGTTGTCGGCCGGGAAGACGGTGCACGCCCCGGCTCCCGCGCTCGGCCGGGCCCCGATCCCGGTCCGCGCGGCGGGCACCGGCGACCTTTCCGATGTCGTGGCGGCGCCGCCGGGCGGGACGGTGACGCCGGGCGCGGCGCCGGACGTTGCGGTGCCGGAGGTGGCGGTGCCGGCTGCGCCCTCCCCGGATGCGGCGGGATCGCTGCCGGACGTGGAGCAACCAGCGGTGACCAGGGCCAGCACGGCGACGACGGCGGCGTGGCGAGGGCGAAGGCGGAGCATTCCGGCGATCCTGCCCCAGCCCGCTCTCCCCAGCAACCATCCGTCCGCTTCACCACCCCCGCGCGCTGCCACCCGCAGCAACACCGACCGACTTCCCGCCCGCATCTCAGGAAAGGCGTCCCAGCGGACAGGACTCGCGTAGATCTTGGTAGCAAAGGGCCCCTACAGGGGCCGTTTCCTACCAAGATCTCTGCACGGAAGCGGGCTGGACAGGGGTGTGCTGGAGGTGCCGGCCTGGCGGTGGGGCCAGGGCACCGTCAAGCGGCCGGAGCTCTTCGCCGCGTGGCGGTGGCGATCGGGCGAAACGGGTACCCCGTGGGTGGTCAGGCGGCGGCGCGCTCCGCCGTCGGGCGGCGGCGCTGCGCCGGGTCGGTGAGGGCCGGCGGGGACCAGACGCCGTCCGGCGGGTAGAGGTCGACGCCGGGCGGGACGATCTCGTCGATCCGGTCGAGCACCGCGTCGTCGAGCGTCAGCGCCGCCCCCGCCAGCAGCGCGTCCAGTTGCTCCATCGTGCGCGGTCCGATGATGGTCGAGGTGACCGCGGGGTGCGCGGCGGTGAACGCCACGGCTAGCTGCGGCAGCGTGCACCCGACCTCGTCGGCGAGCGCGACGAGGTGCTCGACGGCGGCGTACTTGGCGTCGTTGCCGGGCAGCGCCGGGTCGAACCGGGCCGGGGTGCGCGCGGGGCGGCCCGAGGTGAGGTCCACCGGCCGGCCCTGCCGGTACCGTCCGGACAGGAAGCCGGAGGCCAGCGGGCTCCACACCAGCACGCCCATCCGGTAGCGCCGGCACACCGGCAGCACCGACGCCTCGATCCCCCGGGCCAGGATCGAGTACGGCGGCTGCTCGGTGCGGAACCGGCCGAGCGCGCGCCGTTCGGCGACGTGGTGTGCCTCCACGATCTCCTCGGCCGGGAACGTCGAGCAGCCGAACGCCCGGATCTTGCCGGCCCGGACCAGGTCGGTGAGCGCCGCGAGCGTCTCCTCGACGTCGGTGGTGTGGTCGGGGCGGTGCACCTGGTAGAGGTCGATCCAGTCGGTGCCGAGCCGGCGCAGGCTGTCCTCGACGGCCCGGACGATCCACCGGCGCGAGTTGCCGCCCCGATTGGGTCCCTCGCCCATCGGGAAGTGCACCTTCGTGGCGAGGACCACGTCGTCGCGCCGACCTCGCAACGCCTTGCCGACGATCACCTCCGACTCGCCCGCCGAGTACATGTCGGCGGTGTCCACCATGTTGACGCCGCGGTCGAGCGCCGCGTGCACGATGCGGGCGCAGTCGTCGTGGTCGGGGTTGCCGACGGCACCGAACATCATCGTGCCGAGGCAGTGGACGCTGACCTCGATGCCGGTGCCGCCGAGGACGCGGTAGCGCATGTGGACTCCCTGGTGGGTGACGCCGCACTGACCGGGCGGCGGCCGGTCCGGTCACCGTAGGAGTTCGAGTGCACTGGAGGTCAACGGTCGGTGGCGGCCTCCCCCGCGCCGGCCAGATAGCCGGCGGCCTGGAGTTCGAACAGCTCCCGGTAGGGCCCGTCCTGGGCCATCAGCGCGTCGTGGTCGCCGTGCTGCACGAGCCGGCCGTGGTCGAGGACGAAGATCTGGTCGGCGTGCCGGACGTTCGCCAGCCGGTGGGTGATCAGGACGACGGCCCGGTCGGGGTGCCGCCGCAGGTGGTGGAAGAGCGCGTGCTCGGCCCGCGCGTCCAGCGCGGCGGAGGGTTCGTCGCAGATCAGCAGTCGGGCGTCCCGGTAGAGGCCCCGGGCGGCCACCAGTCGCTGCCACTGGCCGCCGGACAGGTCCTGCCCGTCCTTGAACTGCCGGTCCAGCAGTGTGTCGTACCCGAAGGGGAGTTCGCTGATCATGTCGTGCGCGGCGGCCTCCCGGGCGGCGGCCTCGACGCTCGGGCCGGGCCCGTCGGCCCGGTCGTGCCGGCCGACCCGGATGTTCTGCCGGGCCGTGAACGGGAACTTCCACCAGTCCTGGCTCATCACCGCCACCTGGGCGGCGACCTGGCGCGGGTCCAGCTCGGCGGCGTCCACGCCGTCCCAGCGGATGGCGCCGCCGGTGGGCCGGTAGAGCCCGGCGATCAGCTTCGCCAGCGTGGTCTTGCCGGAACCGTTCTCGCCCACCAACGCGACCACCTCGCCGCGCCGGATGGTGAGGCTGACCTCGTCGACGGCGGCGCCCTCGGTGTCCGGGTAGCGCAGGCTGACCCGGTCGAGGTCGATGCGCGCGAACCCGTCGACCGGTCGCTGCCCGCCGGTCGGCACCCGCCGCCCGGCCCGGTCGAGGAAGTCGCGGTAGTCCTGGTAGTAGAGGGCGTCCTCGTACAGCGAGTTGGTGGCGAAGATCGTGGTGCGCAGGCTGGTGCGGGCAAACTGGAGGGCGAGCAGCGCGGTGGCCGCCGCCGCGAGGGCGACCACGCCGCCCATCAGCAACGCGCCGAGCACCAGGTAGAGCCCGAACGTGGCGACCCCGGTGACGGACAGGCCGATCGCCCGGGTGATCGTCTGCGCGCGGGCCAGCCGCAGCTCGGCCCGGGTCTCCAGCCGGGTCATCAGGCGGTATTCCGAGAGCAGGAAGTCGCGCATCTGGTAGGCGCGTATCTCGGCGGCGGTGTGGCGGTTGGCCATCAGGTCACCGAGCATCCACTTGCGGCGACGGCGGGTGATCCGGGCGAGCCAGTCGATGTGCTGGCGGCGGGCCATCCGCACCGCGGTGACCGCCTCCGGGGCGGCGGCGACGAGCAGGCACGGCAGCAGCGACGGGTGGATGATGGTCACCGCGGCGGCGGTGGCCGCCACGCCGACCACGCCGGTGACCAGGTTGACCGTGTCGTTGACCAGCGAGCCGGCCTCGACCAGACCGCGGTCGCGGGCGCGGTCCATCTCCTCGGCGAAGCCCGCGTCGTCGAACGCCGCCAGTTCCACCACCGAGGTGGTCTCGAACAGCCGCCGCTCCACCGTGTAGTTGATCTGCGGGATGAGCCGGGCCTGCGCCCAGCCGGCGGCGATGGTCAGCGCGCCCCGTGCGGTGACGGCCGCCGCGGCCAGCGCCAGGGCCGGCAGCGCCGCCCGGATCCGCCCCGGCGTCGGACCGGCCGCGAAGAGCTGGTGCAGCACGCCGGTGGTGGCGAGCAGACCAAGGGTGGTGAGCACGCCGGCGGCGACGTTGAGACCGAGTGACGCCGCGGTGTCCCGTCGACTGGTCGCCCAGCCCAGGGCGATCGCCTCGCGGACCAGCGCGGGAAGTCGCCGCGCCACCGACCAGAAGCCGGTGTGGGCGAGTTCGGTGGCACGGTGCATCCAGTGCGGGTCAGCCAGCTCCGGGAGCGGCTCGTCCGGGAGCGGCTCGTCCGGGTCGGACGGGGATCGAGGGGGGATCACCCCGGCCATGGCACCTCCTCCGCACACGATCGAAGCAGCAGGAGCTTACTGTGAGCGACGTCAGGATGTCAGCCAGTGACCGGCGTGTCGAACAGACGTCGCAACGGCGTGTCCGCGCCGCCCGGCACCTGCCCACAGGGTGGGCGATGTCGCGTCGCGTCGCGCGTACCGGCCCCGGGTGGCAGGCTGGTGGGGTCGCGGGCGCGGGCCCGTGACCGCCCCCGTCGCGAAGGAGAAGATCGACCCGATGGCTGTGGACGTCACCACCACGGACGAATGGCAGGCGCTGCGCAAGCACGCCGAGGCGATGCGCGGCACCCACCTGCGCGACCTCTTCGCCGCCGACGGGCAGCGGGGCGAACGGCTCGCCGGTGAGGTCGCCGACCTGCACGTGGACTACAGCAAGAACCTGGTCACCGACGAGACGGTCGCGCTGCTCGCCGCGCTGGCCGAGCGGGTCGGCCTGACCGAGAAGATCGCGGCCATGTTCGCCGGGCGGCACATCAACGTCACCGAGGACCGGGCCGTGCTGCACACCGCGCTGCGGCTGCCCCGGGACGCCTCGCTCACCGTGGACGGCCAGGACGTCGTCGCCGACGTGCACGCCGTGCTGGACCGGATGTCCGCCTTCGCGCAGCGGGTGCGCTCCGGCTCGTGGCGCGGTCACACCGGCGAGCGCATCACCACCGTGGTGAACATCGGCATCGGCGGGTCGGACCTGGGCCCGGTGATGGCGTACGAGGCACTCAAGGCGTACCGGGACGCGGGCATCAGCTGCCGGTTCGTGTCCAACATCGACCCGACCGACATCCACGACAAGACCGCCGACCTGGACCCCGCCCGCACCCTGTTCGTGGTGGTGTCGAAGACGTTCTCCACCCAGGAGACGCTGGCCAACGCCGACCAGGCGCGGCGCTGGCTGCTCGCCGGGCTGGACGCCGACGACGACGCGGTGGCCCGGCACTTCGTCGCGGTCAGCACCAACGAGCAGCGGGTCCGCGACTTCGGCATCGACCCGGAGAACATGTTCGGCTTCTGGGACTGGGTGGGTGGACGATACTCGCTGCCCTCGGCGGTCGGGCTGTCGGTGATGCTCGCGATCGGGCCGGACCGGTTCCGCGAGATGCTGGCCGGCTACCACGCGGTCGACGAGCACTTCCGGTCCACCCCGGTCGAGCGCAACGTGCCGGCGCTGCTCGGCCTGCTCAACGTCTGGTACACCGACTTCCTCGGCGCGGAGACCCACGCCGTGCTGCCGTACGCGCAGTACCTGCACCGGTTCCCGGCCTACCTCCAGCAGTTGACCATGGAGAGCAACGGCAAGTCGGTCCGCGTCGACGGCGCCCCGGTCACGTACCCGACCGGGGAGATCTTCTGGGGTGAACCCGGCACCAACGGGCAGCACGCGTTCTACCAGCTCATCCACCAGGGCACCCGGTTGGTCCCGGCGGACTTCATCGCGTTCAGCCGGCCCAACCACGACCTGGGCGACATGCACGACCTGTTCATGTCGAACTTCTTCGCCCAGACCGCCGCGCTGGCCTTCGGGCGGACCCGCGAGCAGGTGGAGGCGGAGGGCACCGCGCCCGAGGTGGTGCCGCACCGGGTGATGGCGGGCAACCACCCGACCACCTCGATCCTGGCGCCGAAGCTCACCCCGGCCACGCTGGGCCAGCTGATCGCGCTCTACGAGCACATCGTCTTCACCGAGGCCGCGGTCTGGGACATCAACGCCTTCGACCAGTGGGGCGTGGAGTTGGGCAAGGTCATGGCCAACCAGCTCGCGCCGAAGCTGACCGGCCCCGACCCGGACCTGGCCGACGTGGACACGTCCACCGCCGAGCTGATCCGCCGCTACCGCGCCGAGCGCGGCCGGAACTGACCGGACCGACGACGCCCGGGCGGCCCGACCGCCCGGGCGTCGTCGTGCCCTGGGGGCATGCGGAACCCGTCCGCCGGGGCGAACGCCGACCGATGACGGCCCCGACGGTCCCGGCCGGGATCAGGGGCGCAGGAGGTCGGCGTGGGCGGCG